>JBDSOC010000170.1:0-19072 GCA_039915085.1 Chitinophagaceae bacterium | reverse complement strand
TTATTTACTATTTACAGCTGTACTAGTTAGTCGTCCCTCAAAAGGTAGGATTGGCGCAGCTGAAGTCACAATAGTACAGAAGCCTAATCAGGGAACTATGTCGAAATCGGGCTGTTTTCCCTGCCCGACTGGTCATTCAGGCGGGGATTTCGACTGGCTTTTTTGCGGTGCTTTTTTTCCATAAAAAAAGTACCAAAAGGTAAATTAGAAAAGATGATTTTGCAAGATTTCGTAACTGTAGTATAAAAGCCAGCATTTTTTTTTGAATACAATGGAAGAATAAAAACTGCCAGCAAGGATTTCAGACTTTTTGAGGGTTAACTAACTATTTTCAGACTAACAAAAAAAACAGGCTCATTGCGCGGTTAATTTCCTGTACCAGGAATAATATGGTTTGCTACTGATAAATGATTGATGACCAATTGCTGAATGTGTGTCTATCTTTACTGGATTCAATATTAACAGTTATGAAAAGGAAATCGTCCAGGCGGAATTTTATCAGGCTTTCCTCAATGGGATTGGGAGGGCTGGTACTTGCTGCGCCTGCTGCGGCACCAAAAAAAATAAATCTGCTTACTATTCCCGGAACTGCCTTGCAGCCACTTCATATCATTTGTGCAGGGGCACATCCCGGTGATCCTGAATTTGGATGCGGGGGCACAATGGCAAAATATAGCAAGGCTGGTCATACAATAACATTTTTATACCTGACCAGGGGCGAGGCTGGTGATCCCTCTAAAACGCATGCCGAATCTGCTGCCCTGCGTACCAAAGAAGCAGAATTTGCCTGTAATGCCTTGCATGTTACTCCACGGTTTGCAGGCCAGGTAGATGGCAATACCATTTTAAGTCCGCAAACAAACGAGGAAATGAAGAAAATAATTATATCTGAAAAACCAGATATGGTATTTACGCAATGGCCGGTAGACACGCACCCCGATCACCAGGTCACAGGTATGCTTATATTGAATGCATGGACGAAAATGAATAAGGCCTTCGACCTTTATTTTTACGAAGTAAATACTGGTAGCGAAACCATGACCTTTGTTCCAACAGATTATGTTGATATCACCGATTTCCGGGAACAAAAAAAAATAGCCATGTGGGCCCATAAAACACAGGACCCGGTGAATACCTATAATTCATTTTTTAAACAGATGGAAGAATTCCGGGGACTGGAAGCCGGCGTAACAGCCGCTGAAGCTTTTATTCATTTTAAAACCAAAGTTCAAAGAACCAGTATAACAGGCGCTTCGCTTTAAAAATATTCAATACCGTCTGCGACTAGTAATCTGCACAAGTTGTCTCTAATTACACTGCATTTGGAATAACGTTAAATAAAATACAATCCATTGTTGCAGGATTGTTAACTATCATTAAGCTGCAGTCTTTTACCAAACCATAAAATATACTTACCCGTATATAAATAAGGTTAACCTTTTTGATAAAACTTCCCCGCCAATACTTTCTGCCTTACAACTTTGCCACGTTTAACAATTTGATTGGTAAATACGCAGCACATGAAACAATTTTAGAGAGGAAAAATATTTTTTTACTTTAAAACAATATGCAATGATGAAACAGATAATGATTATTGTTGTTGTCATGGGTTTGACAATGACATTGTCCGCGCAGAGAGGACATGGCACAGGGCGCACCCGTGTCGTGGTTGTATCACCCGCTATAGGTTTTGGTTATTCCCCTTTTTATTACTCACCTTATGGGTACTCAGCTTTTGGTTATCCATATGGGTATAACAATACCTACCGTGGAACTTCCAAACTCTCAATGAAAATTGAAGACATAAAAACGGATTACAGTGATAAAATAAAATCCGCGCGGCATGATAACAGCCTGAACCGCGATGAAAGAAAAAAAATCATACAGCAGTTAAAAGCAGATCGTGATAATGCTGTCCGCGATCTAAAAACCAATTACTATAAACCGCAGAAAAGCCCTGGGGATACAAGTGATAAAGGATAACCGTGAAAGAAGGAAGCCGTCTCTTTGGCAAGAGACGGCTTTTTTATTTTCCTCAATAGATTAAAAAGTTGTACAGTGATCAAAAGATCAAGCTAACGGTACCCGCAATCATTGCGGTTTTCTTTACCTGAACCTATTGATTTACCAGGTCTCTCATAAATCCTTCCGCATAGCGCTCACCTACATTTGGAAACCGCTTCACAAGCGCATCAATAGTTAAAAGATCGTTTTCATTAAGCACTACACCGGCCGCGCCTGCATTTTCTTCGAGATACTTTCTTTTTTTTGTTCCGGGTATAGGAATAATATCATTGCCCCTGGATAATACCCATGCAATGGCCAGTTGCGCAGGTGTACAAATTTTCTTTTCAGCTATGGCAGCAAATTCCTGAACAAGCTGAACATTATTGCTGGCATGTTCTCCCTGGTATCTCGGCAGGGAACTGCGAAAATCGTTTGCCGGCATTTGGTTTATGCTGATGGTGTTGGTAATAAGCCCGCGTGACAGGGGAGAAAATGGAATTAAACTTGTGCCGAGTTCCCTGGCAGTATCCAAAATACTTCCTTCAGGATCACGCGTCAATACTGAATACTCACTTTGCAAAGCAGCCACCGGATGAATGGCATGTGCCCTTCTCAGTGTAGCAGCCGATACTTCGCTAAGGCCGATATAACGAATCTTACCTTCTTTTACCAGTTGGGCCATGGCACCTACTGATTCTTCAACCGGCACATTAGGGTCTACGCGGTGGAGATAATACAAATCAATGACGTCTATGTTCAAACGCTGCAGGCTTAACTCAACAGCTTTTTTCATCCACGCGGGTGAGCCATCTACAAACATGCTACCCGGAGCAGCGGTTCCTCCCTTGAATTTAAAACCAAATTTTGTTGCGATAAAAACCTTATTCCTGTTGGGTGCCAAAACTTTTGAAATCAGTTCTTCATTCCGTCCATTGCCATACACATCTGCCGTATCCCAAAAATTAATACCCAGGTCGAGCGCTTTATGCAGAGTAGCTACGCTTTCCCCGTCATCAGTTTGGCCATAGGCAAAACTCATTCCCATGCAACCCAAACCTACTGCTGATAATTTTTCTCCTGTTTTTCCAAGATATCTGTATTGCATATTATTGATTTAAAAAGATAAAATTGATTTGCTGAAACTAATACAACAATCCGGAAACTGCATATCCCGGCTATTGTATCAAATATGCTTGCATCAATCTTTCACTCTATAACTGCTAAACTCCAAAAAATCGGGGAAATGACGAAAAAAACTTAAAAACAGTTATTGGTTAATGAACAACCGGTAAAACTTACCCGGCTGCTGGTAGGATGCAATTGAACGCCCATACAGTAAGTTGAGCTATTTAGTTTATTTTGATAGTTTAAACGGTGTAAATACGAACTTTCCAATGGTGAAATCAAAAATATTCAGGCATACGTCGTTTTGGATAGCCATTAATTTTCAGGGCATCCTCCTTCAATACTCATGGCTTCCGTCAAGCCTTATTAAACAGCCCCATCAAAATTTATTATGGATATCCATCCGGGCAGACCTGCTGGTGATGCCTGTAAAAATGTTGTTCACTTATTACACGGTGAGCATCATAAAAAAAGCTTTTTTGAAAAAGGAAGATTTTCATATCCTGGCTTTGAAAATTGCCACTGCTTTTTTAGCTGCAGTTTTTATGCACCGTGCTATAGGCGTTTTTTTTATCGCACCTTCTTTGTTTCCAGGAACAAGTGTTCAATATGCTGAAGTATTTTCTTTGCCACTTGCGCTGATATCTTTAATGGATCTCGGGTATGTTGCCGGAATAGCTGCTGCACTGAAACTCTTCCGCATGTCTGTAGCCAAAGGCGCCCGTGAAAAGGAACTGATAAAAGATAAACTGGAAACTGAACTGAAGTTTTTAAAGAACCAGATTAATCCACATTTCCTTTTTAATACACTCAATAATATTTACAGCCTCTCAAGAAAAAAATCAGAACGGGCACCGGAAGTAGTAATGCGGCTTTCTAAACTGCTTCGTTTTATGTTGTATGAATCAGGCAAAGATTCTATCGCTATCACAGAAGAGATCAGGATATTGAAAGATTATGTTGAACTGGAAAAAATACGCTATAACGAGCGGCTTGCCATCCGCTTTGATGTGACGGTTGATGATGCCCGGCAGCACATTACACCCCTGATACTGCTGCCATTTATTGAAAATGCATTTAAACACGGTGCCAATGGTACAACAGGGGAATCCAGCATTGGGATTGACCTCAGTGTGGCGGAAGGGCAATTGCATTTTAACGTCAGCAACACCCGTGACAATGACAACGGAACAACTATTGAAGAAAAAATAGGTTTAACCAATGTACGGCGGCAACTCGAACTGATGTATAGTGATTTTTCTCTCAATATTGATACCCTTCCCGGAACATTTACTGTATTTCTCAAAATAAACCTTCACTCGTATGCAAGTATTTAAATGCATTGTCATAGAAGATGAGCCACTGGCGGCAGATGTATTACAGGACTATATAGCCGCTATTCCCTTTTTGCAGTTAACGCAAATTTACCCCGATGCAATTAAGGCTTTTGAAGGGCTGCATGAAAATACTACCGATGTGATTTTTCTTGATATGCATTTGCCAAAACTGCATGGTCTTGATTTTTTGAAGGCTTTAGCCAATCTGCCGCAGGTTATCATTACCACCGCCTATCACGACTTTGCGCTGCAGGGATATGATTACAGTGTGGTAGATTACCTGTTGAAGCCAATAGAATTTGAAAGATTTTTGAAAGCGGTAAATAAATTAAATACGCCAAACCCATTAATAAAACAACCTGCTTCAGTTTTATCCCCGCAAAACGATCACCTGTTTTTGAATAGCAACAATAAAAAAGTCCGGGTTTATTTTAAGGACATTTTGTTTATAGAAAGCATGAAGGAGTATGTAGAAATAACAACGACTGAAAAATCAATTGTAACAAATATGCAATTGGGAGAAATAGAAGAACTGTTGCCCCGGTCTGCTTTTATACGTATCCACCGGTCTTTTGTTGTTGCAAAGGATAAGATAGAAGCGTATACTGCAACAACGGTTGAAATTAATAAGCATATTATTCCTATTGGAAGAAGTTACAAAGAAACACTGATGCATGTGCTTGCAGCAACTACTAAATTATGATTATGAAAAACACCATCCAGCTTTCCACCGGAAGAATTTTACTTGCCCTTGCTTTGTTTTTAATTGGTGCTGTTCATATCATCTTTGGCGCTTTTCCAGCGGGACCTGAACCCGTACCCAATAATTTGCCGGGGGTTACTGTACTGGCATATATAACCGGTATAACAATGATGGTTGCCTCGGTTGCTGTTATGATTAAAAATTACAGGCAACCGGGTATACAGGCAATAGGGATTATCTATACATTAATCCTGCTGCTTGTGCAAACACCAAAAGTTTTAATTAATATAAAAAATCCTTCTACCTGGACAACTTTTTTTGAAGTACTGGCACTGCTTGGCGGCATATTAATATTAGCAGGCTTAGAAAAGCGATCTACCCGCTTCTCCTTAGTAAAGATTGGACGCTGGTCCTTAATTCTTTCATTGCTGGTGTTTGGCGTTCTTCATGTGATGTATGCATCTTTTATTGTAACACTCATCCCCGGATGGCTGCCTTTGCGTTCTTTTTTTGGTACAGTGGTTATGCTGGGTTTCTTTGGTGCCGCTGTTAGTTTTATAATTCAGAAAGCAACCAGCCTTTCGTCCTTTTTGCTAAGCGGCATGTTTATGATATGGTTTATTATACTTCATATTCCGAGGGCCATAATTGGTTACCAAAAGGAGGCCGAATGGACCAGCGCGTTTATTGCACTTTCTATGAGTGGCATTTCATTGCTTGCAGGAGCAAGTTTTACAAAAACGGCAGGCGATTCATCAGCTGATGCACAAACTATTTAATTATTGATCAACAATCTTACATAAACTGAACCTTCATATAGATCTTTTCAATGCAGCTACAGCTGTTTCCGCAGGTTAAAATACTGCCCGCCGGCGTACATATTTGTTGCAATAACGGACAGTCAGCCTCCATGCGTTTTTACTAAATGCCTTGTTTACAAGTGCCCGGGAGATTGGCACTCTATTAGCGGTTTTTGGACAATATTATTTATATGTATCAAAACCTGCAGTTCCGCATTGCCTGGCGCCACCTGATGAAAGACCGCCAGTCTGCTATACTTAATTTTATTGGCTTGTCAACAGGGCTTGCCTGCACTGTATTGATTTTTCTCTGGGTACGGGACGAGCGGAGAATGGATAGCTCCCAGGATCCGAATATATTCCAGGTAATGGAAAACCGCCTGAAATCTGGTGGCATCTGGACGTCACCTACAACATCGGGGCCCATGTCAGAAACAATGCAGGCAGATTTCCCCGAAATTGCTTTTGCTGTACCAACCCGCAGATCTGGTAATATCACACTGACAGCAGGAGAAAAAAATATTAAATCGGACGGAATAAGAGCAGGAAAGGATTTTTTCCAGGTATTTAATTATCCCCTGCTTGCGGGAAACAAGACAACTGTATTGGCTGCAAAACAGGATATTGTACTTTCTGATGTGCTTGCGGAACGTCTTTTTGGTTCAGTAGCAAATGCAATGGGTAAATCATTGGACTGGCAGCATGAAGAGCAATACAGGATATCCGGCATATTCAAAACTCCTGATAATCACCAATCCAACCTATTCGATTTTGTACTTTCTATACAATCGCAATATGAAAACCAGCAATCGATGCGTGAATGGGGCAATACCGGCCTGTATACTTATGTAAGACTCAAAGCAGGAACAGACCCCGGGCAGTTCAATCGCAAAATTGCAGGTTTTGTAAAAAGTAAAACAGGTGGAGCAATTACGCACCGCACGCCATTTATTTTTCGCTATGCAGATCTTTACCTTCATGGTAATTTCGAAAATGGTATATCCAGTGGTGGACGCATCAGCTATGTTAACCTGTTCTCTATTATCGCCATTTTCATCCTGGTGATCGCCTGTATTAATTTTATTAACCTGTCTACCGCAAGAGCGGCACGCCGTGCAAAAGAAGTCGGAATAAAAAAAGTTGTAGGAGCCAGTCGCAGCAGCCTTGTTTTTCAATACCTCGGTGAATCGATGATGGTGACACTGTTATCGCTGCTGCTGGCAATACTATTGGTAGTGCTGTTGTTGCCCGCTTTTAATGATATTACAGGTAAATCACTCCGGCTTGAAATGGATGGTACATTTGCTGCAACACTTGTGGGCCTGGCCATTTTTACCGGGCTAATAGCTGGTAGTTACCCGGCTGTGTATTTATCGGGGTTCAATCCCGGTCTTGTGCTAAAAGGAAAACGCGGAGCTGCCGGTGGAGAACGCATGGCCAGGAAGGGATTGGTAATATTTCAATTTACACTTTCTGTGGTGCTGATTGTGTCGGTACTGGCCGTGTACAGGCAGATCCAATTTATGCAAAACAGGAACCTGGGTTTTAACCGGGAGAATATTCTTACCCTGCCAATAGAAGGAAAACTTGGCGATGTATCTACCGCCCGGACCTTCCTGGACGAACTGCGCAAGGTCCCGGGGGTTATTCATGCGAGTGGTATTGGACACAATCTGACCGGCCACAACAGTGGAACGTCAGGGGTTAAATGGCCGGGCCGGGATCCGGCAGATAAGACAGAGTTTGAAAATATTGCAGGAGATTATGATTTAATTGAAACCTTATCCATACAAATAAAAGAAGGGCGATCCTTTTCCAAAAATTTTGGCGCCGATACTTCTGCTATTATTTTCAACGAAGCTGCTATTGCTTATATGGATATGAAGGATCCTATCGGGAAAACCGTCACACTCTGGGGAGAGCCCCGCAACATTATTGGTGTGGTGAAAGATTTTCATTATGAGTCGTTGCATAAAGCAATTACGCCTGTTTTTTTCAGGCTTTCGCCAGAAGACAACTACCAGTTTCTGGCAAGTGTTCAACCTGGAAAAGAGAAAGCAGTAATTGACCAGGTATCAGCGATCCATACCCGGTTTAATCCCGGGTTTGCCTATGAATATAATTTTTTGGATGAGCGGTTCAAAACAATGTATGTGGCCGAACAACGGGTTGCTGTGCTTTCCAGGTATTTTGCCGGGTTGGCGATACTGATCTCCTGCCTGGGCCTTTTTGGATTGGCTGCTTATACTGCGCAAATCCGGCAAAAAGAAATTGCCATCCGCAAAGTGATCGGTGCTACAATTGAAAACATTGTATTAATGCTGTCGGGGGATTTTTTAAAGCTGATACTGGTAGCACTGGTGATTGCCTGTCCCTTATCATGGTGGGCCGTCACCAAATGGATGGATGGGTTTGCTTATCATGCACCTATTGGCTATGGTATTTTCGTGATTGCAGGAATATCTATTCTTGTTATCACCTTTGCGACCATAAGTTTTCAATCCCTGAAAGCTGCATTGGCGAATCCCGCCGGCAGTCTTAAAAGCGAATAAATAAATTTGAATACTATTGAATTTACTCGCCTGTTTAGTTGTCAATAGCAATTAAGTATTTATGAGTTACCATATATGCACCCTTTTGTCCACCGGCAACCACATCGGGTCACCCTCTTTAATGCCAAATGCGTCATAGAATTCCTGCATTTGCTGCAGTGGAATAATAGCCCTGAACCGGGAAGGAGAGTGCGGATCAGTTAACAGCAGGTTGGCAGTTGTTTCAGGAAGTGCCATGCCCCGCCATACCTGGGCCCAGCTTAAAAAGAAACGCTGGTCAGGTGTAAAGCCATCAATTGTTTGACTGCCCTTTCCCTGTGCTGTTTTTTTGAAAGCTTCGTACGCCATCCGTATCCCGCCAAAATCAGCAAGGTTCTCTCCGAGGGTGAGTCTTCCATTTACATGAAGCGTATCCAGTAATACTGCCGCATTGTACTGCGCAACTACGGCATCGGCCAATACTTTAAATTTACTGGCATCTGCTGCTGTCCACCAGTCGCGTAAACTACCATCTGCATCATATTGCCGTCCCTGGTCGTCGAAGCCATGTGTCATTTCATGGCCTATAACTGCCATAATGCCGCCATAGTTAACAGCATCATCTGCACCAAAGTCAAAGAAAGGGAATTGTAATATACCTGCCGGAAAAGTAATGGTATTTTGTATCGGGCTGTAAGAGGCGTTTACTGTAGGGGTGGTAAAATTAAACTCGGTGCGATCCACTGGTTTCCCCAATTTATTAAAATTATAGCTAAAGGCCCATTGCGAACAATTCCTTACATTTTCGAGGAGTGACTTTTTGGTAATGATTACCCCTTCATAGGTTCTCCATTTATCAGGGTAAGCTATTTTTTTTGTGAATGCAGATAGCTTCGCCAATGCTTTCTGGCGGGTTTCTTCACTCATCCAGTCCAGTCGCTGAATGCGGTCCGCAAATGTTTGCTGCAGGTTATTTACCATTTCCAGCATACGTTCTTTGGCAGCGGGTTTGAAGTAACGGTCTACATATAATTTGCCAAGCAGTTCGCCCAGGCCGCCATCAATAAGGTTTGCGGAACGCTCCCAGCGCGGAGTAATTTCTTTTTGACCGCTGATAGCTTTTTGATAATCAAAATTGGCATTCACAAAATCATTGCTGAGATAAGGCGCCGCATTTTTAAGTACATCAAATTTTGCGATTTGTTTCCAGGTGGTTAGGGGAACCGCTGTCAGCAGGCTGTCCAATGAATGAAAAAAAGAGGGAGTACTCACAATTATAAAATCGGGTGCAGGTATATTTAATGCAGCCAGCAGGCCACCAACTTTTAATGTTTTGAACCCGGCAGAAAAATCAGCGATCGTAAATTTATTGTACCGTTTCTGTGGATCCCTTAGTTCAACCCTGCTCCACTGTGCTCTCGCAATAGCAGTTTCTGTGTTTATTATAGTAGTAGCGATGGCCTTTGCCTCTGTTGAACCTACACCGGTTAATGTGAACAATTTTTCAATATAATTTGCCAATGCACCGCGTACTGTCACACTGCGCGCATCATCTTTTAAATAATAATCCCGGTCGGGTAAACTGGTGCCAGCCTGCCCCAGTTGTACCCGGTACACGTTGATGTCCCGGGCATCCTGGTTAACAAACGCAGTAAACAAGCCATTGGCAGCACCGCGGCTGCGGAGTTTCATTACTGCTACCAGGAGATCGTTGATATTAGTTATGCCATCAATATTGGCAAGATCTTTTTTAATGGGTGCTGCACCCGCTTTTTCTAATTGCAGGCTGTCCATGACACTTGTATAAAAGTCGCCGCACATTTGTTCGGCCCGCGATCTGGTTGCTTTTTTTGCCGATTCTTCCAGCAAAATTTTTAAGTGACGGGAGCTTTCTTCACGCAGTCCGTCAAAACTACCCCAGCGGGTCTTGGTAGATGGCATGCTGGTCTTTTTCAGCCAGCCCCCATTGGCATACTGGTAAAAATCAATTCCTGGTTTTATTAATGTATCCATATTAGCGCGGTCAATATATTTTATTTGCGCCGTAGAAATAAAACAGCAACTGATAAGAAGAATAATTAAAATATTTTGTTTCATATGATTTTTTTTAACCGTGCTTTCAAGGTAAGGATTATTTTGATAACTGTTCACCAGGGTTTAACACTCTTGTTGATATGCGCCTTTTAAAAAAATCAAGTCAGGAGAAAACAAATGCCAGTGAAATAACTTTTTATCGATTAGGAAGTAATGATTTGGATGTTAAAACCCCTCCATAGAACAACGCTTACTTCTCAATAAAATATTGTCACTCATTTAATGAATTTGCTGATAGGGTACATTTATATAAATTTGCGTTTGCACCATAGCTGAATTTATCTGCGGGCATTAACTTACCGGATTAATAAAAGTGTTCCTTTTTTTATTTCAGTCCGGTTGTGTTTTGTGAAACTGCAAGTCCAGAGATAAACGCCGGTATTCTGCAATTGCCCTTTTATGCAGTCATCCCATCCCTTATTGTTTTCTCTTGTGTCAAATGCCAGTTGGCCAACCCGGTTAAAAATTATCCATTGAAAATTCTCCAGGTTACAGATCACCGGTCTGAATTCATCATTCACCCGATCTCCATTAGGTGTAAAGGCACCTGGAAAAAATATACCACGATATCCGTCAGTAATCAGCATGTGTTGTTGCTTCATCGGGGAAGATTATTCTCTTCTCCTTGTTTTATTGCTTTTGTATTCCTTTATGGGAGGAAAGGATAGCTTTTAGGTATAAATAATGTATTTATATGAATGAGAAGCTTGTGGTATCCCGTTTTTAAAATCTTGCGACCAATAAGGCAAATCCTGCGACGTACACCCAATGATGATTTTAAACAACCTGATCCATTTTCCATCTTATATATATTAAATCACTTTTTAAAAATTACTATTATGAAAAAGATTTTTACTTTATTATTCGCAGTAGGTACTATCAGTATTGCTTCTGCACAATCAAGAGGTTTTGATCATTCTAAAGAGGTTAGTGGTTATGCTGTAAGTGGAAAACAATCTGCGTTGCAACAGATTAACCGGGAGTATGATTACAAAATTGCGGCTGTTAAAATGAACAGGCGTATGAATGGATGGGAAAAATCAAAACAAATACGCAAACTGGAAAATCAGCGTGATGCAGAAATTACCCGCGCCCGTTTTCGTTTTGAAAAAGACAACCACTCTTCCAGGAATAGCAAGTTCGCTGAAAATAATAAACACAAGTGGTAATGCAGTAATAAGATAAAATTTAATAAGGCCGGTAACACGGCCTTATTTTTTTAGTTACAGCATATTTTAAAATGAAAGAGAATGCTGTTGTAAAAAGATCAACGATTTCTTTCACATATTTCTTTTAGTTTGGTAAGCGCTTTTGGCCATCCGTCATTAAACATTTTTTCCCATTCAGTATTTATGGTAAGAACAACCGTAAGCAATGTTTTGTCTTGTTGTTCAGTGAAGTTGTATGATTCTTTTGTTCCAACCCAGCCTTTGGCAAGATCACTGTCTCGGTCTTCAATACCACCAGGAAGAAGTACGGTAATATGATTTGCAACAATGTTGGTGTAAGGCTGGCAGGTGATTAATTGTGCCAATGTACCGCTACCATCTGCAGAAACAAACCGGAGGGTTTCACCTTCTTTCCAATTGCCTTCAAAAAATGAACCCGGCCAGGCTGCATTTACCCATTCTTTATAGCTGGAAGGATTCAGCATGGTTTCCCATACTTTTTGTTTACTGGCGTTAATGGTTGCTGTGTACGTGAGCTGCTTCATATTGTTTTCTTTATTTCAAATAAAAATATTCAATACAAAGATGGTAAGAGATAAGGAATTTGCAGGGTGGCGCAACTGACATTTTAGGGGGCTGATTGCGTCAAATAGAATTTGCTGATAGGCCGTCTTATCAATGTGCAATCATCAGTTTGCCGGTTTGTATTGTACCATCTGCTGCCGATGCCGTTAAAATATACATACCGCGCGGATATTGCTGTACATTTAAAGAGACCATAGCCATATTGTTTCCCGATTTGCGTTCCTGCAATACCTGGCCAGCCTGGTTCATCAATTTTATCGTCACTTCATTAACGCTTCCGCTTAAAGATATATTTACGTAGTCATTAGCGGGGTTCGGGTAGAAACTAATTCCTGCTATCAGTGACGCATGAACTATTTTGTTGTCTGAGTATGATTTTTTACCATCAAGGTCAACCATTGCCAGCCTGTAATAGGCGATCCCTTTTAAAGGATTCTTATCAGAATAACTATAGTGTGTAACTACAGATGTATTTCCTTTTGCTGCTACAGTACCTATTTTTTCCCAGGCACTGGCATTTGCACTGCGTTCAATAACAAAAGAAGCTGCATTGATTTCCTGTTGGGTGGTCCAGTCAAGATTAACACTGTTTTCGTTATTGATTGCTGTAAAGTTAGCCAGCACGACAGGTAATAAAGAACTGATGACCGCAACTCCTGAAGCATTGAGTGCTGCGGGGCCGTATACTGTCGGCGTGCTCCACATGCCACATGCATGCTGCCCGGCCGCTCCACAATTCAGCGTGCTGGCTGTACTTGGATAGGTAGTTGTATAAGATTTGTTATTGCTTAAAGAATTATAATTACCCCAGTTATAATAGGAGTTATTATTGTTCGAAAGCACAATGGACGAAGCATTGTCATAAATATTCAGTGCCGGGCCATTTATTTTTATATAGGCCTGGCTCGTGGGCAAGCCATTGCCAGCAACCAGTTTACTGCTGTTTTTTAAATTTACAGGGCCTGCATTTGCGTTGAAATAAGAATTTCCAAAGAAATTAAGCGTGCTTTTTGAAATATCTAATTGACCACCGTTGCTATTGAAATAAGAACTACCGTTGAAGGTAAAAACTGAATTGGTAATATTTACAGGTGTGTTGGCATTAATAGAACTTGCTCCGTTGGCAGTTAAAACCACATTCTGAAAACTGGTAGTGTTTGAATTTGGATTAATAGACTGGTTAGTCAGTGTAATATTATTGCCATTGAAGGAACATGGCTGACAGGTAACAGTGGTATGTATGTCTATATTACCACCATTGAATGTACAATTGTTGCAGCTGCCTGCCTGGCTGATGGTAAGCGTAGCACCTGCTTCAATATTAAAGGTACAGTTGGTACAACTTGCGTTATAGTTGCTGTTTTTGTCTATTGTGTAAATAGTTTGGGCAAAACTATTGTTAATTGCTGCAAGTATTAATAAGATAAGGAGAGCAGAGATTTTTTTCATGGTCGTAATTTTCAGGGTATCAGTTATATTACTTATCTCCAGTAGAATGCCATAATGTAATAGCATGGATTTCATTATTTTATAAATAGGGGTCTAAGTAATTATTCCGCCTGTGGGAGCGGTATTTTCAACCTGGGAATGATGCCAAATTTGGAAATAAGAATGATACATAGCAGGGATAATGACAGCACACTGATTTTTACGAAAAAACTGTAAGACAAAAACCGAAAAACTGGCCTGATATGTGGGTTTATGTATAAAAATTATTATTATGAAAAAGTACAGTGTTCTGATGATCATGTGCCTTGCTTTCTCCTTGCAGGGCATGACGCAAACTAAAACGCCTTCAGATGGCAAAGTTGGTAAAACAGTAAACAAGGTGGGGAATAAAACGGCACATGTTGCAGTTAAAACAACTTCTGCTGTAATTGATAAAAAATATGCGGGGAAAGTTGGCCCCAATGGTGAAACGGTGTTCATTAATAATAAGTCTAAATATTACTATGTTGATGGAAAAGGGAAAAAAGTATTCGTGACTAAGGCAGAATTAAAGGATAAAGAAAAGTAAACTGTAGCCGTACCAAGTTTACGGTATGTTTAAGTTGATGCAGATTGACATTTAATGATTGCACCGGGATGCTACACACGGTGCAATCATTCTTTCAATAAAATCTCCTGTACTAAAGTTATACGCGCAATAATGACTTTACCAATGGCCCTTTCCGGTACCAGTCAAAAATCATTAATAAGAAATAAGTATTGTAGCATATTTTGTCCTCAGCCCAGGGGACTGATTTAACATCGTCAGAAAAATATTTTCACCTAACTTACGGAACAGCATTTACGAGCAGGGATTGTTGGCCCTTGTATCGTATACAGGTACAGGAAAGCTTGCACACTGCAGCTATTATATGTCTTCTAAATAACAGCTATATGAACACCGTATTAACAAAACAGCAGGTAGAAACGTATCAGCGGGATGGGTACTTATTAATAGAGAATTTTTTAAATGAAGATGAACTGGCCTTTTGGCGCACCGCAGTTACAGAAGCCATCGAACAAAGACATGGAAAAAAGATGCCCAATAGCGATACTAAAGTTGGTGAAGATGATGGCATTAATAAAGACAGCGATTATTATGCAAAAGTATTTGACCAGATGCTGAATATCTGGCAAACAAATGATCAGGTGAAACAGCTGATGCTGGATGAAAATATCGGAAAGATGGCCGCAACATTAGCAGGGTGGGACGGCACAAGAATATGGCATGGCCAGGCATTAATAAAACGACCCTGGGCCAATCCAACTTCCTGGCACCTGGATACACCTTTCTGGTCCTTCAGTGACAGACGGGCCTTATCCATTTGGGTTGCACTGGACGATGCAACCTGCGAAAATGGATGCTTGTATTTTATTCCGGGATCATATCACAGCACTACTTTTGAAAATCCCGGCATCGGGAAAAATATGGATGCTATTTTCGATTTTTATCCGCAGTTCATACAATCAAAATCAATAGCAGTGCCAATGAAGGCAGGCAGCTGCTCTTTTCACAACGGGCTGACCATCCACGGTGCCGGCGCCAATATGACCAATGGTTTCAGAAGAGCTATGACCTGTGCTTACATGCCGGATGGAGCAATCTTTAATGGAATAAAAAATATTTTGAGCGATGAACAAGTGGCTAAATTGAATGCAGGCGACCTGTTAAATGATGAACTGCAAAATCCCCTGATCTATAAAGCATAATAATGCTTTATAAAACCAAAACCAATAGGAATGTTCCTAAAAGAATACCTGTACAAACATTGTTTCTATATCATTTATTTCCTTGTATTAACAGACGGTTCTTTTGCGCAATCTGTGAAAATTAATAATGATAGTAAGGAAAAAACCATCGTATTTGGTAATGAAAAAATCCAGGCAACGCTTGATTATGACAAAAAGGTAAATATTTCTTTATTGACAATAAATGGACAGAAAGTTATAGAAGGTGCCGCAGGTATTTATTCCAGGATAAGAACAAAAAATACCATTTATTCAACTTTACATCTTAGCGCTGATCCTATAATAAGGGTTATCCAGAATACCATTTCTGTTGGTGGAATTGTTTACGGCGATAATTATGTAACTATACACGAAACCTGGCTTTTTACAATAACAAACAGCCACATTACATTCGATATGGATAGGACCATGTCTGCAGCAATTGTTGCAGAAGAAGCTGCGCTTCCTGTTTTTATGTTCAGCGATATAAATACATGGGAAGGTGCCTACCAGGATTATGGCGGATTAGCATGGTTCTATCTTTTCAAAAAGTCAGATACCTATGGGGTTCATAGCAGTTCATCACGTTTCTGGAACAGCAAAACAGGCAATGGATTAACTATTGCGGTTGATGCACCTGGGAAACAAATAGCTATGGATTACAGTCGCACGGCAGATAATAAACTTGCTTACCGTGTCGGTGTCTCACAAAACGAAATAATACCAAGGTTTGATTCGGGCACACATAGAAGACGTTTTGTTCGTGATACAACGGATGTGTGGGCTCCTTGTACAATCAGTGCAGGTAAAAGTAGTCAGCGCATTACACTTTCCAGTTTTGATTTCAGTGAACAATTTGGCCGCGGAAATTTGGTTGGTATAAATGGAGAACAGGTAAGCTCCGTATTAAATACCATTGCAAGAATTGGCGTTATTGATAAACAACACTTTGGAGGCAACAGCTGGCATACCCCTTATGGTCCAATCTGCATACACGAGCAATATATTGCACAGATGGGGCTTGCGATTAATGATAAAAATTATTTAGACGGTTATCAGCAATGCCTTGATTTTTACCGGGACAATGCCATGAAGCCAGACGGAAGAATGTGGGCCAGATGGGCTTATACCAATGAGGATATGATGGAGGGCCAAGTAAATGATAAAGGTTTTTATGAAGCGCAATGGGGTTACCTGTTAGACGCTAACCCTGACTTTGTTACAAATGTAGCAGAGTTATACGACCAGACAGGAAATATAACCTGGGTAAAAATGCATCAGTTGTCTTGTGAAAAAGCATTGAACTGGATTTTGGAAAGGGACCGTAATAAAAATGGGCTTGTAGAAATGATGACTGACAACCATCAGCAAAAAAAAGGAAGTGACTGGCTCGACATTATCTGGGCGTCCTATGAAAATGCATTTGTAAATGCCAAGCTGTACCATGCCCTTATTTTATGGGCCGCTATTGAAAAACAATTAGGTAATATTGAAAAGGAAAAATACTATAACCAGTTCGCCCAAGAATTAAAAGCAAGTTTTAACAAGCCTGTTACTGAAGGCGGTTTTTGGGATGATGAAAAAAAATGTTACATACACTGGCGCGATAAGGATGGTTCGATTCATGGAAATAATATGGTTACGCCTGTAAATTTTATGGCCATTGCTTATGGAATTTGCGATGAGGATGCAAGAATAAAAGCGATTCTCGATGGGATAGAAGTGCAAATGCAAAAAGAACAACTTTTCTTCTGGCCGGTTTGTATGTATACGTACAATGCAGGCGAGGGTAACGACTGGCAGTTTCCTTTTCCCAATTACGAAAATGGTGATTTGTTTTTATCCTGGGGTGCTGCAGGGGTACAGGCCTATGCAGGGTACAAGCCGGAACTTGCGGTAAAGTATGTAAAAAATGTCCTGGCGCAATATGCAAAAGATGGCCTGGCGTTTCAGCGTTACGGCCGTGCAAAGCAAGAGGGTTTGGGCGATGATATTCTTTCAGGAAACAGTCTTTCTGTGGTAGGTTTGTACCAGGCTATTTATGGTATTAACCCATTGTACAACCGGTTTTATTTAAATCCTCATATTACTCCGGAATTAGCTGGCACGCAGTTAAAATACAATTATAGAAATCAAAAATTAACTATTGATCTGAGTATGGGTAAATATTCTGTATCAAACAAAGAGTTCGCGGTAACAGCTACAAATGATTTTGGTTTTTACAGCACTGATAAAGAACTTTTATATTTCAACCGGAATCACACCAGTGCATCTTTAAAAATTAACACAGTAGCGAACAGTAACCTGGCAATTGATATAAAAAGGTGTGGGCAGGAAATGATAGCATGGTCACAGTCTTCAAAAGATAAGGTACCCAATAAACTGGTGTACCAGTTAAATGATATGGAACAAAATAGTTATTACAGCATTTCAGTAAATAATAAATTATTCAAACGAATTAAAACTACTGCAAAGGGCACTTTGGTATTCAGTTATACAACTGGTAAAAATCCGGTGGATATACTTGTTGTGAGTAAATAATAATGCCCGGTAAATCTTTGTATCAGGCTTGTATTATCCTGAAGCGGAAAACAGCTTCGCCACCCAGCTCTACCTGGTCGCCATCACAAAGGCAATGGGGTACGCCATAGATGTTTAACCACTTTACTTTATCATCTGCAGTGTGGACTTTAATTTTATTGCTATTTTCAGGAAGACCGCCTTTATCAGGATACAGCAGCCAATGGTTTGTTCCCGGCTCATAAATAATACAGGCATGGTTGCGGCTCACATGCAGGTTAGGGTTACCTGTAAGTTCGTTAAATCCCTGTTCTTCCTTACCTAAAAAGACAATATCATTTTGCTGTATTTTCCCGGATAATAGTTGCGGCATCCTGGTTCTGCCAATATAAAATTTTAATTGTTTATCCGGCTCCAGACTGTACTCGCTTTGTTCAGCTTGTCCTGTTAACACTTGTACAAGGGCTTTTGAACAGTGATCGGAAGCTTGTTCTCCGGAACGGATCACATTCAACCCGAAATTTAGTTTACGTATACATTTATCCGGTAGTTGCTGTTCCTTTATTATATGTGCTTCAAAAAACCAACCCGGATCCAGTTGTATAAAATGATCTAGCAGTTTGCTTTCCAGCTGTTCTGATTTAAACATGCCGGGCCTGTCCAGGTATAAAGCAACCCGCGCTGCTTCTTCCTCTTCACGGTTGTTACTGACAATATAAAAATGAATGCCATTAACAGAAATGGCTTTTTCATCTACATAGGGTTGCAATGTTTGTACAATAAAGCCCGTAATGGCTTCGCGCAACGCCGGGGTAGCTGGCATAAATGATTTATGTTCTGCCGGAGCCGGAGTGCCGGGGTCTTCATTAGTTATTGTTCCCTGTTCTGACATAAAACCTTTTTTCAGACGGCTTAATATGTTTTTCATACATTTTATTTTAAAATGAAGTGATGTAAGATCTTTTCTTTAAAATCTTTGCAACAG
>JBDSOC010000313.1:0-41902 GCA_039915085.1 Chitinophagaceae bacterium | reverse complement strand
TTTTAAACAATACTATTATGTATGACCTGGTGGTAACACCTAACCAGGTAAAGAATATAGATACTTTTGCGCTTTGCGAACTGCTGGGTATTGATACAGCTGAATTCAAACAACGCATGGTGGATGCCGTTTTTAAGAATACCAAATTCCGTCCATCCGTTTTTGAAGATTTACTTCCTCTTGGGTTGTATGCAAAACTGGATGAAAATATCTGGAAGTTTCCGGGATTTGATCTCGTGGAAAGACCCGTTAGAAAATACCCTTTTAATGCTGCTGCTCATATCATGGGTTATGTTGGCGAAGCAGATTCGTCAGTCATAAAAAGGTCGAACGGCTTTTATCGTTTGGGCGACTATGTGGGAAGAAGTGGTCTTGAACAATACTATGAAAGGGTATTAATGGGTCAGCGGGGTGTTAAGTATATTATTAAAGACAATAAAAACCGTTTGCAGGGCAGTTATGAAAATGGAAGGGATGATACAGCTGCGCTTGCAGGCCGCGGACTCCATACCTATATGGATATAGAGGTACAGCAACTGGCAGAAAAATTAATGACTAATAAAGTAGGTGCGGTTGTAGCAATTGAACCTAAAACCGGCGGTATAATAGCCATGGTTTCCGGGCCCAATTTTGATCCCAATCTTTTAACAGGTCCCGAAAAACAGGAAAATTTCAATAAACTTTTTCGTGATGTAAGCAGTCCATTATTGAACAGGGCTATAAAAGGTCAGTATCCACCAGGTTCAACTTATAAACCTTTGGGAGCGCTGATCGCATTGGATGAAGGCGTTATTACACCGAGTTATGGCATTGCCTGTAATGGCGCATATCATGGCTGTAGCAAACCTAATTGGCCTAAATGTACCGAGCATTGGGCTGGTCATGCCAATAATTTAAAACTGGGGATCTCCTGGTCCTGCAACTCTTTTTTTAGTAGTGTGTTCAGGTTAACGGTAGATAACCCCAAATATCATAATATACGTACCGGCTTAACAGAATGGAACAAATATATGAACGCGTTCGGTTACGGTCACAAGCTGGGTGTTGATTTACCCAGTGAAGATGGTGGCAACATACCAGATACGGTTGCTTATGACAAAGAGTACCGCGGCCAGTGGAGTTCTTGCACTATGACTACGCTTGGTATCGGGCAGGATAAAATGACCGCTACACCCATACAAATTGCCAATGCCATTTCCATCGTTGCTAACAAAGGATACTATTACATACCGCATTTTGTAGACAAAATAGATGGAGAAACACAGAATGATACTGCGGTACTAACCAGGTATAGGTATAAGCATTCGGTGTTAACACATATACCCGACAACTCTTACGAGGACGTTATAGATGGTATGGAAGGTGTAATGCAGGTTGGAACAGGCAGGCTGCTACCAAAAATACCTGGCATCAATGTATGTGGCAAAACCGGTACCGCGGAAAATTTTCATAAAGGGGTGAAGCAGAAAGACCATTCTGTGTTTGTGCTTTTTGCTCCGCGGGAAGATCCCAAAATTGTTATTGCTGTTGTAGTACAGAATGGAGGCTTCGGTGCGGCTGCAGCAGGCCCCATCGCTAATTTGCTGCTTGAAAAATACCTTACAGATAGTTTACGTGCAGATAGCAGAAAAGAAGTTGAACGGGTAACCGCTATTAACCTAATTCCAAAATATTTTATATCAGAGCAGTATACAGCAGATTCTATCCGTGCATTCAATTATTTTAAACTCACAAAAGATACCAGTGTTATAAAAAAATTTCTACACGGGGCAAGGCCTGATACAGCACCAGCAGTACCAAAAGACAAGGGCCCGCTTGTTTTTAATGATCCGGCAATAAAACCAAAAACAGTAATGAAAGTCCATAATAAACCTTTTGTAACAGCCTGACCGATGAATCAAAAGAGTTCCGCAATATCAAAAGGCGCAGACCCGCTGTTGATTTGGTTATACATTATACTTGCATCTATTGGTGTGTTAAGCATATTTGCGGCTACTTATAAAGAAGGGGATGATGTGGTAAAAACATTTCTGTCGCTTAAAACAGATTACAGCCGGCAGGCATTATTTTTTATCATTTCGGGTGTATTTGCCACATTTGTTTTATTAACAGACAGCAAATTTTTTACGGCTACGGCTAATCTATGGTATGCTGCCGGTATGATGCTTATGCTGCTGGTTTTTCCTTTTCACAGTGATATAAAAGGAACCAAATCAATTATTAAATTTGGAAGCGCTATCCAGCTTCAACCTGCAGAATTGTGTAAATTATTTGTAAACCTGGCCCTTGCCAAATACCTCTCACGGGTAGAAACAGATTTTAAAAAAACAACTTCGCAACTGATAGCCGCAGCTATAGCGGTAACGCCTGCCATACTCAGTATTGCACAAAGTGAAACCGGGCTGGCACTTGTCTATTTTTCTTTTTTCCTGGTCATGTTCCGGGAGGGTTTGCCTGCTATTATTCTGGTAGTTGGTTTTTCGCTTGGCATACTGGTAGTTGCCACTTTAACTGTGCCGCCCAATATACTTGCCATAGCACTTACTGTTGTTGCGGCACTTACTATTTATATTATGCGGCGCCAGGTAAAAAGAAGTAAAGAAACACTGGTTATTATTGTTGTTATTTGGGTAGCCTGCGTAGGTATTCAGCGTTTTGCTGTGCCCTTTGCATTCAAACACGCTTTTAAAACTTACCAGGTAGAAAGAATTTACAGTATGCTGGGCAAAGATGTTCCGGAAGATTATATAAAACGGGGTGCAGAACAGGAAGATCCTGAAAAAGCATTGAAGAAAAAAGAAGCAGGTGATTATAATGTAAAACAAAGTAAAATTGCTATAGGTAGTGGCGGTCTTTTTGGCAAAGGATTATTAAAAGGTACACAGACAAGGAATGGTTTTGTTCCTGAGCAGCGTACGGATTTTATTTTTTGTACCATTGGTGAAGGCTTTGGTTTTATCGGCAGCTTCCTGCTGTTATCTATTTACCTGCTGCTGATATTGCGTATTGTAACCATTGCGGAACGGCAGCGAAGTGTATTCAGCCGTTGTTATGCGTATGGCGTAGCATCAGTCATTTTCTTTCACATAACTATTAATATCTGCATGACAATTGGCCTTGCGCCTGTAATTGGAATACCATTGCCATTTATCAGTTATGGCGGTACAGCCCTGCTTACTTTTACTATGTTGCTGTTTATACTCATCCGCCTGGATGCAGACCGGCAAATGGTGCTGCGGTAAAATAGTATATAGATAATAGTATTGAGTATTTAAGCTGCAGATAGTGCTTTGTCCGAATACTTTGTACTAAATACTATGTACTAAATTTGCATCATGAAAATTATCCCCCTCAGCGAAGGTGCCTTTACCATAGACAAAACAAAGCTTTTTGTACCGTTTGATACTGACAAGGATGATTTGCAAAAGCGCGCTACAGGCAGTTTGTTGGTAGAAGTACAACCTTTTGCAATTATTACTACAGAGGATGTACTGGTGCTGGATACGGGCCTTGGATTTGAGCAGCAGGGGGTATTACAAATTCACCGCAACCTGATGAATGCGGGTATTAATCCTGCAGAAGTTACCAAAGTACTGGTAAGCCATTTGCATAAAGATCATGCTGGTGGTACCAGCAAAAAAAATCAATCAACCGGTAAATACGAAATAGCTTTTCCGCAGGCTACTTATTATTTACAAAGAAAAGAACTGGTATTTGCACTTGAAAAAGGATTGCCCTCTTATATACCGGAAGAACTTGAATGCCTGCAAACTGCGTCAAACGTACAATTTTTGGATGGCAATGGAGTTATCAATGGATATATAAAATACGAAATAACCGCAGGCCACAGTCCTTATCACCAGGTGTTCTGGATAGCAGACGCAGGAGAGAAAGTTTTTTTTGGTGCCGATGATGCACCGCAGTTGGGCCAAATGAAAAACAAATTTATAGCCAAGTATGATTTTGATGGAAAGAAATGCATGGAGTTAAGACAACAATGGTGGAAGCAGGGTGAAGCAGAAGGCTGGACTTTTTTATTTTATCATGACGTAAAGACGCCGGTATATAAACACTAATAAGAACGCGAATAAAACGCAAATGGACGCGAATAACGATACTAAACAGAAACGCATGCGCGCAATGGGCGTTTTATTCGCGATCCTATTGCATAACAAAAAAGGCCAGCTAACAAAAGCCGGCCTGCTAACCTATGAAAAACCTGAGTGACTTATTAATCGCGCAACCCGCGTTTATTTTGCTGACGGTTCATACGGCGCTCCTGCAGCACACGTTGTATCTCAGTTTTAAAATCTTTTTCTGAACGGAAAAAAGTATTTATTTTTTCTGCTGACAAGGCTTTAGAAAATTCGCCATTGTATTTTTTACGCACAACCAGGATTTTTTCTTCAACTTCTATTTCAGTTGAATTTTTTTCTTTTTGCTCCTCGCGTATACTACGGATATCGCCTGTATACTTGTTATAGATAGGCCAGAAAAGCTTTGCTTCCTCGGGCGAGAGGTCTAATTTTTTTGTGAGGTAAGCAATTTTATATGCTTCCAGTCTCTGACCATCCTGCGCATGTACCCGGACCAAAAATCCAAAGGCCAGTAATAATATAAGTAAATATTTTTTCATTTCACTCCATTTAGTTTATAATAGAATTAGGGGTTGCACCATGTTGCTCTAAATATTGCTGGAGTTCTTCATCGGATATATCGGCCAGTAAATCTTTGATATCATTATCGCTAACCGTATTGTCATCACTTATATCAGCAAGCGAAGACGTATTGGTATTTAAAAAACTTTCCATTTCCTGGTCAGGTATTTTGGCAACCACCGCTGAATCTAATCCCTGATTTGTACTGGCAACAGGGCCAGCAATGTTACCAGGTTTATTAGAAATTACATAACCTGAAATGGCAATAATACCAATTACAACAGCAGCTGCCGCATACTGCATTATTCTTTTACCAAAGCCAATTGAAATTACTTTGGCTGGTTGCTGCTGTTTTGCTTTCGCTAAAATAACAGCTGTAGTTGTATCAAAATAGCCCAATGGTACTTCATATACCTGCTTGTCTTTAAGACCAAGCATAACAGGCGATAAATTCTCCAGCTCTTCATTCACAAAATCAATCGCTTTTACACCTGCTACAATATTACCGGAGAAATCATTGAAATAACCTTCAGGTGAGCTAAAAGGGTTTTTCTTTCCTATCTGCCCCAGTAATGGCGATAGTAATTCCAGTTCTTCTTTAGAACTGTTGGTTTCCTGCGCTTTAATCCGGTTCATTATATTACCGGCCAGGCTATCAAAATAACCCTGTGGCGCCTGGTAAACATTGTCTTTATTGATGGTTAAAACCGGATCAATACCTGCCTTTTCTTCAATGGCAATTCTTAGTATAAGCTCTACAGCAAAACCGTCAAAATAACCTTGCGGAATTTTATAAGGAAGCTGGTTGCCAATAGCGGCTACAAACGGACTTATATCCTTCAATTCATCCAATATGGGGTTTCTATTTTCCATTACTCACAGCTAAGACGTAAACGGGTAAACAAAGTTTAATGATTTAATATAAAATCCTCAATTTTTTTAACAGCGTGGTGATAGCTGGCTTTTAATGCTCCTTCACTGGTTTCCAGCACTTTACTCATTTCTTCATAGGGCATTTCATCATAATACCTGAGATTAAAAACAATGCGTTGTTTCTCTGGCAACTGCTGCATGGCCAATTGTAGTTTCCATTCCAGTTTATTGGGGTCAAAATGTTTGTCTGCCTTAATTGTATTACTGAGCCCTGTTTCCACATCGCCAAGAGATACGGTTGATTTTCTTTTTTTCTGTTCCAGGAAAGTAAGGCATTCGTTGGTGCCAATCCGGTAAAGCCAGGTATACAACTGGCTGTCTTCCCTGAAATTTTGCAACCCGTTCCATACACGTATAAAAACGTTTTGTAAAACATCATTGGCATCTTCGTGCTCTACCACCATCCGGCGGATATGCCAATATAACTTCTCCTGGTATTTTTTTATGATAGCAGTAAAAGCTTTTTCCTTTGTAGAAGGGTTCCGGAATTCTAATAATAATTCCGCATCCTGCATAACAACTGCCATAGGTTAGCTATTTTGTTTCGCAATATTGTTTGACTCCATTTACAGAGCGTAGGTTTAACGCAGTAAAAGAAAAAATATTGACATTACTTCATTGTATTTACCTGGTTTTGAACCATTATTCTGTCAAATAACAAATACCTAACCAATATAAACAAAAGCGGCTCTGTTCAGGACTAAAAAAAGCCCCCGGCATACGGCGGGGGCTATAAATTATGAGGTAATTATTATCCTTTTTTTCTTGCTATTACTTTTTCAGCCGCGGCTATGATATGCGGCGCAGTAAGCCCATATTTTTCCAGCAACTGTGTAGGTGTACCACTTTCTCCAAATGTATCATTGGTGCCTACGTATTCAATTGGTATTGGAAGGTTTTTGGCAGCAGTCTGGGCAATACTATCCCCCAATCCGCCAATAATATTATGCTCTTCTACTGTTACCGCGCATTTTGTTTTGGTAATTGATTTTATTATAGCGGCGGTATCCAGCGGCTTAATGGTATGAATATTTATCACTTCAACACTTATTCCTTTTTCCTGCAGGGCAATGCCCGCTTCAATGGCTTTCCAAACCATGTGACCGCAGGCAAATATGCTTACATCGGTGCCTTCAGAAAAAACCTGGGCTTTCCCAATTTCAAAAGGAAGATCAGCGGTAAAAATTGGCCACACCGGCCTGCCAAAACGAAGGTAAACCGGGCCTTCATAGTCTGCAATGGCCTTTGTTGCGGCTTTGGTTTGTGCATAATCGCAGGGAACAATTACCGTCATGCCTGGCAACATCTTCATCATGCCAATGTCTTCCAGTATCTGGTGCGTAGCTCCATCTTCTCCCAGCGTAAGGCCCGCGTGGGAAGCGCATATTTTTACATTTTTACCCGAATAGGCTACAGACTGGCGTATCTGATCATACACACGGCCGGTAGAGAAATTAGCAAATGTAGTTGTATAAGGAATTTTGCCACCGATGGTTAAACCGGCCGCAATGCTAATCATGTTTGCTTCGGCAATACCGCACTGAACAAATCTTTCAGGAAATTCTTTAATAAACTGGTTTAGTTTCATTGAACCCAGTAAATCTGCCGTTAAAGCCACAATGTTTGAATTGCTTCTTGCGGCTTCAGCTATGCCGTCTCCAAAGCCACTGCGTGTATCTTTCTGACCAGTTGGTGTTATATCTTTTAATGCCATTTGTACTATTATTTAATGCCGCAAAGTAAGGAAGAAATTGTTGATTGAAGCGTTTTACAATTGCGGGATTTTGAGATTTTGAGGTTTGGTGATCCCAGAATCAATACAAGGCAACCGTGACCGCAATCAGCAAGGTGAATGAAAATATTAGTTCAGCCCGGCGTTTTGCTTATTGTAGAGTTTGGCATCTACTTTAAGTCTTTGTTCCCATTTCCAGGCGGTCAGCAGCATATCTTCCAGTGAATATTTAATTTGCCATCCTAATTGTGTTACGGCCAGTTCATTATTGGCATAAATGGCAACCACGTCTCCTGGGCGGCGCGGAGCAATTACATAATTTAATTTTGTGCCACTTACTTTTTCAAAGGTAGTTATGGCTTCCAGTACGGTAACACCGTTACCGGTGCCCAGGTTAAATACTTCGCATTTTTTATTGCTCCTCCCTTCTATAAGGTATAACAAAGACAAAGTATGTGCATGCGCTATATCGCATACATGTATAAAATCACGCAGGCAGGATCCATCCCTGGTAGGATAATCATCTCCAAATACTTTCATCTGCGGCAATTTGCCAACAGCAGTTTGGGTGATGGCAGGTACCAGGTTAGCAGGTTTGCCGATGGGCAGTTCTCCGATCTGTATAGTGGGATGAGCCCCTACCGGGTTAAAATACCTGAGTAATATAGATTGTACATTATTTACTTTAGAAAATTCATTGATGATTTGTTCACCCATTTGTTTGGTGTAACCATAGGGAGATTCAGCAGGTTTGGGAGGTGTTTTTTCTGTAACAGGAATTACATCCGGGTTGCCATACACTGTGCAGGAAGAGGAAAAAACAAAATAAGGTATTTTAAATTCATGTACACATTTCATCAGGTTAATGAGTGATACCACGTTGTTTTCAAAATACATCAAAGGTTCCTCTACTGATTCTCCTACTGCTTTGTATGCAGCAAAATGGATAATGCCGGCTATATCATCATTCTCCTGGAAAATGGCAAATGTATCATCGTAATTACAAAGATCTACTTTATAATTTTTTACTTTTTTACCTGTTATTTTTTCTACGCCTTCCAGTATCCGCGCAGAGGAGCGGGAGTTATTATCAACTGAAATAACATCAAACCCATTTTCTATCAGATCAACCAGCGTATGCGAACCTATATAACCACATCCGCCTGTAACAAGTATTTTTTTCATCTTTTTTTTATTGATAGAAAGTGCAAGATGTGAACAATTTAGCCGTTTTCCAAATTGACCATGTATTGACCGTAGCCGCTTTTTAGTAATGGTTGCGCCAAAGTCATCAGCTGTTCTTTTGATATAAAGCCTTTTCTCCAGGCGATTTCCTCAATACAGGCGATTTTTATGCCCTGTCTTTGCTCAATTACCTGTACAAACATAGAAGCCTGCATAAGCGAATCAAAAGTACCTGTATCTAACCATGCCGTACCCCGGTCAAGAATTGACACCTTTAATTTTCCCTGTTGCAGGTATACCTTATTTACATCCGTTATTTCATACTCGCCACGGGGGCTGGGTTGCAGATCTTTTGCAATTTTTACCACATTGTTGTCATAAAAATATAAGCCTGGCACTGCATAGCTGCTTTTGGGTTGTGCGGGTTTCTCTTCAATAGAGATCGCGTTCATGTTCTTATCAAACTCAACTACACCGTAGCGCTCAGGATCACTAACATGATAGGCGTATACAATGCCGCCATCCGGATTGTTGTTCGTCTGCAATGTTTTGCCGAGCCCTGCACCATAAAAAATATTATCGCCAAGAACAAGTGCAACACTGTCATCGCCAATAAAATCCTGGCCAATTACAAATGCCTGTGCAAGGCCATTGGGCAGGGGCTGCTCTGCATAGGAGAAACTGAGACCAAGGGATTTTCCGTCGCCAAATAGTTTTTTAAATAAAGGAAGATCATGAGGCGTTGAAATGATAAGTATATCGCGGATACCTGCCAGCATAAGTGTAGAAAGCGGGTAGTAGATCATCGGCTTGTCATACACCGGCATGATTTGTTTACTTATGGCATAAGTAATAGGATGTAAACGGGTGCCCGATCCGCCAGCGAGTATGATTCCCTTCATTTTTTAAAATTTAAGCCGCCATTTGTTGTTGGTATAAAAAAAGACAAGATAGATAAGTTAATGCAAAATAAAAAGCAGCACTGCCGGGCGTTGCTTCTGTATAAAATCAGAAGATTGAATTAAATGAAAATTTTGAGTATATAATAAACAATTGCAGCCAGTGCGGCACTTACGGGGATGGTTAGAATCCATGCCCATAAAAGATTTATGGTTACACCCCAGCGTACAGCTGACAGGCGTTTGGTGGCGCCCACACCAATAATAGAACCTGTGATGGTATGGGTGGTACTAACTGGTATACTCCAGTGTTCAGTCATGTACAGCGTAATGGCGCCGGCAGTTTCTGCAGCAACACCTTCCAGGGGTGTTACTTTGGTAATGCGGGTTCCCATTGTTTTTATGATCTTCCACCCACCACTCATTGTGCCAAGTGCAATAGCGGTAAAACTGCTAAGTGGCACCCACCAGTATTCATTCACAAATTCATTAAAACTCATGTTTATACCCTTTGACTTCTGGTAAAAAATCATAGCTGCACCAATTATGCCCATTACTTTTTGCGCATCGTTGCTTCCATGCCCAAGGCTGAACAAGCCGGAAGAAACTAATTGCAATCTTCTGAACCAGGCATCTGCCTTATAGGGATTGGCCCGCCTGCAAATGTTTACTATTAAGAGGGTTAATATAAATGCAATGACCATTCCTATCAACGGTGCGGCAAAAATGAAAAGAAAAGTGGGAATTACTTTGCTGTAGTTAATTACTGAATGACCCGCGTCCTGCAGGCCTTTTGCATGTGCAATGGCGGCACCTATAAAACCGCCCATTAATGTATGGGAAGAAGAGGAAGGTATGCCAAACCACCAGGTGAGCAAATTCCAGATAATAGCAGCGATCAGGCCGGCGAAAATAACCTCCAGTGTTACAAAACCGGGATTAACCCATTTAGCAACTGTATTACCAATATTGAATTCGCCAATAATATATTTGGCCACAAAGAATGCCGCAAAATTAAACATTGCTGCCCATAAAACTGCCTGGAAAGGTGTCAGTACTTTTGTAGAAACAATAGTTGCAATGGAATTGGCAGCATCATGAAAACCATTTATATAATCAAAGATCAGCGCAAGTATAATAATGATAACAAGAAAAGTCATAGAAAAATATGTAAATGTGGTAATGTGAAAATGTGGAAATGCTACATTGTGGAAATGGCTGTTTCATTAGCACATTCATCACATTTGGATTACGCGTATTTTATGATGATTGATTCAATAACATTTGCCGCATCTTCACATTTATCTGTAACTATTTCCATTACCTGGTAAATTTCTCTTTTCTTCATCACTTCCTTTGCGTCTGGTTCTGTTTCAAATAACCTGTCAATACTTAAATCAAAAATATCGTCGGCCTGATTCTCAATACTGTTTACTTTAACCAGCGCGTCTGTAATCTGGCGCATGTTCTTCATATCACGCAGTTCCACAACCGCATTCTTTATTTGTTCAGCTCCCTGTTCAATCAGGTCGGCCATTTTTTGTATTCCCTGGTCGTTGGGATTTACTTTATAAAAATTAATTTTTTTGGCGGAAGAATAAATATAATCTGCAATGTCATCAAGCGCAGACGCCAGGTAATGGATATCTTCCCTGTCGAAGGGCGTTATAAAATTTCGACCGAGTTCTGTAAATATGCGGTGGGTAAAATCATCATTAACATGTTCCAGGTCTTCCATCTTTGAAATAAGCGCAGCCCTTTTATCAAAATCGGGTTCAGCCACCACATCCTTCATCAATCTGCCCATCTGTGCTACGGTAGCGGCCACTTCTTCAAACAGGGAGTAGAAGACCCTGTCTTTCGGCATAAATATTTTTAGGAATGAATTGGCCATACACTGAAATTTGGGCAAAAATAGCCAGTTTGGATTGGGTTTCCTGTAATTAATGTTTGGTAATAATTTCTTAACATAGAAACAGTTTTTCAATAGTTTTGACTTATTAACCGCTAATATCAATGAGAAAAAACTTGCTGGTCATCCTATTTGTATTTTTCGCAATAAGTAAGGCAGAAGGCCAGTTTTTAATGGATATGATTGATACTACTAAAGATGTGGGTAAGAGCCTTTTATCGCTCTATAAAAATTATGATCATATCCGCATCGGGGGTTATATTCAGCCCCAATTTCAGCTGGCAGCTACAAAGGGGCAAAGCAGTTTTAACGGGGGAGATTTTCCGGCTCATGTAAACAACCGGTTTAGCTTGCGCAGGGGCCGTATACGGTTTGATTATGCCCGTTTTAATAAGCTCAATCAGCCTGTTTTGCAATTTGTTTTTCAGTTTGATGGAACAGAAAGGGGTGTCTTTATACGGGATTTCTGGGGAAGGGTTTTTGAAAGCAAATGGCAATTGTTTTCTTTTACGGCAGGCATGTTTGCAAGACCTTTTGGGTATGAGGTCAACCTGGGCTCGGCAGACAGGGAATCGCCCGAAAGAGGCAGGGTGTCTCAATTATTGATGAAAACAGAACGCGATCTGGGTGTCATGGTTTCTTTTGAGCCACGGAAACAAAATCATCCTTTGCGCTATTTTAAGCTGGATATGGGTTTATTTAACGGGCAAGGCGTAACGGCAGTGGCAGATTACGATTCCTATAAAGATTTTATTGCCCGGGCTTCACTTAAACCATATAAATTGGGTTCCAGCTTTATTTTTTCTGCCGGAATATCCTATTTAAACGGCGGTTTCTTACAAAACACAAAATATATATACCGTACGGCAAATGCAGGCGGTATAAAAACATTTCTCGCCGATTCTTCCCTGTCCAATATAGATACAAAAGCCCCGCGTAAATATGCGGGTGCAGACATTCAGCTGAAATTTAAACATAAGGCCGGGTTTACTGAACTGCGTGCAGAATATTGGCAGGGCACGCAAACAGCTACGGCAGGCAGTACTGAAACGCCTTCCAGTCTGCTCAGTGAGCCTTCCTATATCAGGAAATTTAATGGTGCTTTTATTTACCTGCTGCATAATATTTTTAATACACAGCACCAGTTGTGTATTAAATACGACTGGTATGATCCTAATATTAAAATAACAGGCGTAGATATTGGTAAAACAGGTGCCAACCTGAATGCCACCAATATAAAGTACAGCACCCTGGGTTTCGGCTACAATTACTATATTAATGAAAACCTGCGCCTGCTTGTATGGTATGAGATAGTAAAAAATGAAACGACCCAATTACCGGCTTACACTTCAGACCTGAAAGACAATGTTTTAACCTGCCGGCTTCAATTTCGTTTCTGAGCGGTCAGCCTCTGCCGATTTGGTAATAATTGCATAAACATAGCGTCATATTTTGCTAACAAAGCAATCATAATTTTACACCAGTTCTTTCAAATTGTTGTACAAAACAATGATTATTTCAAGCAAAGAGTAGCATTTTCTCATGCAGTACCGCCCTGGTTTCCACCGGGGCGTTTTTGTGGGTAAACAGCCCCGGTTACCTCTATAAAAGACTACTTTGTGAAAAAACTTAACATTGCATCGGCTTAAGTTTAGATTATATTTAAGTAATTAATTTATTCACTAAAAGAAACTATATATGAGCGACTCAGAGAAACCAGCAACAATAAAAAAAATAACGAGGAAAGAAGCACAGAAAGCTGTGTTTGAGAAATTATCAGGTGCGCTGGCAGAATATAAAAACAAGCTGGACAAAAAGAAATTTGAAAGCAAACTAAAAAAAGCAAGTAAACTTTTTGCATTGGATATTGTAAAGGCTTCCAAAAAAGATCGTAAGAACAAGAGAAAAGAAAAAGCTGTCGTAAAGAAGGAAGTGGGTAAATAAAACTGATTATACTAACCTAAGGGTTCTTAAAGGCTACCGTATTACCTACGGTAGCTTTTTTATTTTCATCTGGTGTCTCAAAGAAAACAACTTAGTAAAGCTCTTTTCGTTTAAGGATGATTGTTAGCAACTGCATTTTTTCATCTAAGCAGATGCGGTTGCATAATTCACCTGAATTTAAAATGCAATTGAATTAATGCACAGGTAACAATTCCTTTAAATTCTCATCTTATTAGCATAACAGTTCCATCACATTGCGGTAACGCTTTATTTACATGGCAAGGCGAGTTTTGCATTTTATTAACAGATGCAACCAAAAACTAATTTGATTATGAATCAATCCTCTTTATTACGAAGAGCAGGACTGCTATCATCTCTGATAATCTTCTCCATGCTCAGCTTTGCCCAGAGTATCCTTAAAGGACGTATCCTCTCTGGTGAAGATCAAAAGCCGGTTGCCGGCGCTACTGTAAGAGTAAAAGGCAGCAACCGGTTAATAACAAGCACCGATGACAATGGTAATTTTTCGATTAATGCCAAAGAAACCGATCTGCTGCTTATTACAACGGTTGGGTACAGCACGCGGGAAGTAAAAGCCTCATCTGATTTGAGCAGCCTGTTTATGACCCTTGATACCAGAAGTTTAAATGAAGTTGTGATAACTGCAACAGGTATTAAAAAAGAAGCGAAGAAACTTGGGTATGCAATTCAGACCATTGATGCAGCCGGATTAACTGCGGCACGGGAAGCCGATCCAATCAATTCTTTAAAAGGAAATGCTGCCGGACTTGCCATTAACATCAATTCTGAAATTGGTCATTCGCCAGATGTGATTATCCGTGGTGAGAATGGTGCAGGAGATCGTCCCATGTTTGTGGTTGATGGTGTTCCTTTCAGCTCCGACACTTATAACCTTAATCCTGACGATATTGAAACATTTACCATATTAAAAGGACCAAGTGCTGCGGCATTGTATGGTTTCCAGGGAAAAAACGGTGCCATTATCATAAGCACAAAAAAAGGTACAAAAGATAAACGTGGTTTAACTATCAACTTCAATTCAAGCACTCAATTTAATAAAGGATTTATTGCGTTGCCAAAATACCAGGACGATTATGGCCCTGGCGATAATGGCCAGTATGCTTTTGCCGGTGGTGGCTCAAGCCCTTCTTCCTATTTTGGAAATGGAGCAGTAGGTAGTGGAAACAATGATTATGATTATGATGTTTGGGGACCACAATTCAGAGGTCAGTTGTTACCTCAATACGATGGACTTTATGATCCAACCAAAACATATACAACTACTTTCGCCAATGGAAGTACATTTGTAGGACACATTTCACCCACGCCCTGGGTTGCAAGAGGTAAAGATAACCTGAAAAAATTTATTCAGGCAGGGTTACTTTCATCCAACAGTATTTCAGTAAGTTCTTCCAGCGAAAAAACGGATATCAGGTTTTCACTTGCGAATACATATCAGCAGGGTATTGTGCCTAATACAAAATTGAACAATGTAAGTTTTACAGGAAGCATTGTTCAGCGGTTCAGCAAAAAATTAAGTTTGACATCTTATTTTAATTACAGCAGGCAATCAACACCCAATGTTCCGGATGTTAACTATGGTCCAAACAGTATTATATACAATCTTATTCTTTGGGGAGGTGCAGACTGGAGCGTAAATGATCCTAAAATCCGCAATTACTGGCAGCCCGGAAAAGTAGGCCTTCAGCAAAACTATGAAGAGTACTACCGTTACAACAATCCCTGGTTTATGTCTTACGAATGGTTGAGGGGCCATTACCAGAATAATGTATATGGTTATATGTCTTTGAACTATAAACTAAACAACAGCATTGATTTTCAGTTAAGGCCAAGTGTTACTACCTACGACATGCTTAATTCTGAAAAATTACCGTATTCTGCGACTGTTTATGGAAGGGATCTGCACCAGGGCGATTACAGGGAAGACAGGCGATCTTTGTTTGAATCAAACACAGAAGCGCAGGTAAGGTATCATAAAAACAATTTATTAGGATTCCTGGACATACAGGCGTTGGGCGGAGGGAACGTCAGGAGTTTTACTTTCAATTCTAATTTATTATCTACAAATTACCTGAATGCGCCGGGTATCTATTCCTTTTCAAACTCACTCGGTACTTTAACAGGAAGCAGTTTTCATTCGGATATGCTTGTATTAAGCGCCTATTACTCTGTAGATCTCGGGTATAAGTCTTTTATAACTGCCAACATAACAGGACGTGTTGATAAATCATCCAGCTTACCATCCAATGCGGGTAGTTACTTTTACCCTTCTTTTAACCTGGCTACTGTTATTTCTGATTATGTTAAATTACCCAAAGTAATTTCCTTCTTAAAAATAAGGGGTTCTTATGCACAAAGTAAAAGCGGAGGTACCAAACCCTTATTCTCTCCCAATGTAAGTGGTACCCCATTAAGCCAATATGGATATACCTGGAATTCTCCATATGGCGGACCGAACTATTCAACTTCCCAGACGTATACAATAAGCCCAACCTATACCAGTCAAAACAGTGCAAAGTATTCCGACCAGACTGTTAATCCCGACATCAGTACAGAGGACAGAAAATCTACTGAATTTGGTTTGGATATACGCTTTCTGGATAACAGAATAGGCGTGGACGTAACCCACTATCATTATAAAAATACAGGTATTGTACAACAGGGAACTTCTTCATCATCAGGTTATTCTTCTTACCTCACTAACGGTAACGTATATACCAATAATGGATGGGAAGTGGTACTGAATGCACGTCCAATCGTTAACCCCAAAGGATTCAATTGGGGAGTGATAGCTAATTTCTCCAGCTATGTAAGAAAATGGGTGAATTATGCAAACCCGAATAATTATGTATACAATGGCCAACGGATTGATTTGGAATACGGCAATGCTTTTATAAGAACACCGGCTGGTAAATTAGTGATTGATGCGTCCGGACTTCCCATGCGCATACAGCAGGAAGGTGGAACAAGTGCAAATAAAATATATGGTCATGCTGATCCAGACTGGCAATGGGGCATAGTAAATAATTTTAGCTACAAAAATTTTGCATTCCGGTTTCAATTTGACGGCATGGTGGGAGGTGTTTTGGAAGACTATGTAAGAAAGAAAACACTCCAGGGTGGCCGACACATTGAAAGTGCTACAGGTGCTTTGGGTGTTGCAAGACCATCTGATGAAGCTAATGTGGCTGCCTATATAGCAGAAGGTGTGAATTTGACCGGGGCTCCAATTCAACTGGATCCTATTAGCGGAGTGATTATGAATTATAAGAGCCTTACCGAGACGCCTAATACTGTTAAAAGCCAGGTTCAGCCTTATGTAGGTCGTATTTCTAATATCCCGGATTTGGATATCATCAAAAAAACATACGGAAAATTGAGAGAAATAACACTTACCTATAACCTGCCAGACAACCTGTTTGGCAAAGCTGCATTCATTAAAAAAGCGAGTTTTTCACTGGTGGGCAGAAATTTATTATACTTTTTCCCCAACAGGTACAAAGATGTGGATGTTGATCAGTATACACAGGACGCTGGCTCCGGATTGCAAACGCCCACAACGCGTAGCTATGGTTTTAACGTAAACCTTACTTTTTAATTAATCCAAGAAATAAATTATGAAAAAGATAAAAAATATATTCCTGGTTTTTACTGGAGCATTGATGGTGCTTTCCTGTAACAAACAAATACAGGAAAAACAAACAGATCCAAACAATCCAACAACTGTTCCTCCAAGTTTAGTTTTAGGAACCGTTTTATACGACATATCTGGTTCAGGAAGTGCAGGCAGTCTGGGTAATGTTAATTCCTGGAGCAATGTTCATTCCTGGAACCAGTACCATTGTCAGAACTATGATTATTACGGCAATAATATATATGGATGGACCAATGGCTCTTTCGATCCATATCTTGTAATGAAGAACGTGGTTCAAATGGAAAAGGAAGCTACAAACCGGGGAGCGGCGGTTGTAAATCCTTATGAAGCAGTAGGAAGATTTGTTCGTGCTTATTATTATTACAATCTTACTTCTCTATTTGGTGATGTACCAGAAGCGCAGGCGTTGCAGACAGGGAATAATAACCCTGCTTATACATCACAGGAACAAGTTTTTCTTTATGTACTGAATCAGTTAGATACGGCAAATACACATTTTACTACATTGATTGCCGCTAACGATAATTCTTTGTCTTCTTCGCAGGATTTATTTTACCAGGGAAATTTAACAAAATGGCAAAAACTGGTAAATTCTTTTAAACTGCGGGTATTGATTAGTCTTAGTAACAAAACATCCGATGCATTATTGGGTGTTGCTACACAGTTTTCGACAATCATCAACAACCCGGCGAAATACCCGATCTTTGCAGGCCCGGGGGATGATTTAGCATTTGTTTATAATCCGGGAGGTGCAAATACTTATAGTACTTATCCTTTCAATATTAATAATTACGGTTCTATAGCAGCCCGTTACAATATGGCGGCTACTTATGTGAGTGCACTTACAACGCTAAATGATCCACGTGTTTTTATTACCACAGAACCAGCCTGGGCGCTGGCAAAAACAGATCCCGATCCCTGTAAGTTTAATTATTTTGCTGGAGCAAGTTCCGGTGAATCGCTTTCAACAATGTATGGAAATGCAAATGCCGGGGTATACTCTTTTATTAACCGTTACAGGTATTACTCAAACTTTACCGGTGAGCCCAATGTGCTGTCAGGCTATAAAGAAATGTGTTTCAATATTGCCGAAGCAATCATGCGCGGATGGGTTACAGGTAAAATCCAAACCGATGCAGAAACCTGGTACAAGGCGGGAATTGGTGCATCAATGGCATTCTATGGCATTGATATTACCAAAACAAGCTTTACTGCACGGTTTCTGCCACCGGGTAACAGCTCTGTAACTCAAGTTGTATCTTATCCATTCACATTTAATTACACAAACTATTACGCACAAACTTCAGTAAAGCTTTCTGCAACAGCTGCGACCGCTGTAAGCCAGATTGTATTGCAGAAGTATATTGCCTGTTTTGAAAATTCAGGTTATGAAGGATATTTCAATTACCGCAGAACAGGTGTTCCTGCTTTCCAGGCTGGTCCTGGTACCGGAAACAATAGTGTCATTCCAAAAAGATATACTTATCCTGTTTCTGAACAAACACAGAATAAAGCCAATTATTCAGCAGCTCTATCAGCCCAGCAGTTCGCCGCAGATGATCTTAACCAGACGATGTGGCTACTTAAATAATTTTCGCAGGGTCAGATATTATAAACAACTTGCCGGAACATTAAAAGTTCCGGCAAATTTTTACAAAACATTTTTTTATGGCCTCTTCAAAAAAAATAATAAAAAGTATAATACTGGTCGCTCTGTTTGGTTCAGCTTATAATTATATAAATGCCCAGGTAAAAGATGTTGAGATCCTGCAGGTACCGGCAAAGAATCAATTTTGCAGTATTAATGAAAAAGGGGTTACAATACTCCCAAGCGGCCGTTACCTTACACCTGCGGGAAGTTTAATCCGCATAACCAATGATCCTTTTGGTATGGCTGTTTCGCCGGACGGCAGGAAAGCTGTAACACTGCATAACGGTGTTTTTACAATTATCGATCTTGCAAGTTTACAGGATATAAGAGTCCCCGGGTACAATAACAAGTTGAACTCTCCACTGGCGCATCAGCCATTAAATTCAAATCCTTTTTCAGATTCTTTAAAGCAGCCTGTTGTTACTACAGCTTTGCCGCAGGGTTCTTTCCTGGGTGTTGTTTTTGCAGGCGATTCAAAAACGGTTTATTTAAGCGGTGGCGATAATGGCGCTGTGATTGTTTACGATATAGAAAAACTGCAGCGCATTGATTCCATTACACTGAATGGAAGCATAAACGGAATTGATTTTGACGATAGCTTTACATCGGATCTCTTGCTGAACGCAAATAACAATGAGTTACTGATTTTAGACAGGGGCAATTTCAGGCTTGTTCGCTATGATATCACCACAAAAAAAATTACTGCTTCCATTCCTGTGGGCCGTCAGCCTTTCGGACTTGCATTAAGTGCTGATACGAAAATGGCTTTTGTGGCCAACGTGGGCATGTATTCATACCCGCTGGTAACGGGCATGACCAACGAGAATGCAGATGCTATGATGATCTCTCATCATCCTTATGGCGATAATACCAAAGAATCAAGAGAAGGAACAACAATAGAAGGTAAGAAAATACCAGGTGTAGGAAGCCCCAATGCACCAGAAGCCATGAGCGTATTTACCATTGATCTTACTACCAGTAAAGTAGTTGATAAATTTAAAACGGGTTTCCAGGTAGGTGAAATGATTGAAGAAGCCGGGGTCGTTGGGGGTGCAAGCCCCAATTCAATTGCAGTGGGCAAACAGTTTGCCTATGTAACCAATGCTACCAACGACAATATCTCCATCATTGACTATAAAAACCACAAAATAACCGGGACCATACAAATTACTGTTGACAAGCGCATTGACAAATACCGTGGCCTTCTGCCTTTTGGCATTGCATTGAGCAAAGATGAAAAAACATTGTATACTGCTTTACTTGGTTTTAATGCTGTTGCTGTAATTGATATAGCAACAAAAACAACCAAAGGATTAATACCAACCGGCTGGGGACCAACAAGGGTGAAGTTGTCTGAAGATGAAAAAGAAATCTACATTATTACCTGCCGCGGATTGGGTGCTGGTCCCAATGGTGGTGCAGGTTTTGTAGCCCCGCCACAAGGCACTTACATTGGTGATATTCAATTAGGCAGTTTTCAAAAAGTGCCAATGCCATCTGCGGCTGACCTTGCCAGTTATACCAAACAGGCCATCAGCAATACATTTACCAGCACAACAGTAAGAGATGATGTTAAAAATCCTTTGCCGGTTTTGCCGGGCTTACATACAAGTCCCATTAAATACATTGTATACATTACCAAAGAGAACAGGAGTTACGACGAAGTATTTGGGCAAATGAAAAATGCAAAAGGCGATAGTACGCTGGCAAGGTTTGGTGTAAACAGCGAGTATACTTTTCCTGATTCTATGCGGGCAAAGCTTTCAAAACTGCGGGTGACACCCAATCACCGGAAAGCAGCCAAACAATTTTCTTTCAGCGATAATTTTTATTGTGACAGCGACGCATCTATTCACGGGCATCACTGGATGGTGGGCGTTATACCCAATGAATGGGTAGAGGCAAATTCAAGTGTTGACAAGACCGCGAAGCTTTTTTCAAAAGCACCGGGCCGCCGTTTCCCCGGGTCTACCGGCAGTATGGATCCGGAAGACTACGGAGAAATTGGTGGTATGTGGGAAGCACTGGAAAGAAAGAAAATCAATTTTTACAATTTTGGCGAAGCCAATGAAACTGCTCATGTACGGGAAGAGTGGATGGATACTGCTACTGGTGCAGGCCATGCGGTAATGGTGCCGATGCAAAAAGCATTGTTTACAAGAACCAGTCACAATTATGCAGGTTTCAATATGAATATTCCCGATCAGTTCCGCATGAACCAGTTTGAAGGAGAGTTTACGAAAAGATGGATCAAAGGAAAAATGGCGATGCCTTCATTGATAACCATGCAGGTACCGAACGATCATACAGCAGGTGCAAGACCCGAAGATGGTTATTACTCATCACATTCTTTTGTGGCAGACAATGATCTTGCAGTAGGAAGAATTTTACATTTTCTTTCCCGCACCAAATACTGGAAAAACATGCTGGTAATTATTACAGAAGATGATCCGCAAGGTGGTGTTGATCATATTGATGCACACCGTAGTATTTTAATGATGGCCGGGCCATACGTGAAAAGAGGTTATGTGAGCCATACCCATGCAAATTTTGGATCTATTTTGAAAAGCATTTATAATATACTGGGTGTGCCGTATGTAAACCAGTATGACGTAACGGCTTCTTTATTGCAGGATTTTTTTACCAGCAAACCAGATTATACGCCCTTTACACTGGAAAGGAATGACGAACGTATTTTCAATGTAACCAAAGCCATGAAAAAATACAACCGCGATATTGACTGGCATAAAGTAGAGGCAGGACCTGATATGGATGACGAGAACGAACAAAGGGCTGAACATTACCAACAAAAAAAGAAAACAAAAAAATAGTAATTATTAATACAGGATATTTATGAAACATGCAGTACTCTTTTTATGCTCAGTTGTCATAACATTTTTTTTACAGGCACAGCATAAAACAGAAAATGTGGTTATTGTAACACTGGATGGTATGCGGTGGCAGGAAATTTTTGGCGGAGTGGATGAAGTACTGGTGAATGACAGCATTTTTAACCGTGGCAAGGATGCAATAAAGAAAAAATTCTGGGCCGCATCGCCGGAGGAAAGAAGAATGAAACTATTTCCTTTTTTATGGACTACTGTTGCTGCTCATGGGCAATTGTATGGTAACCGCAGGTATGATAACAAACTAGACAATGCCAACCGGTACTGGTTTTCTTACCCTGGTTACAATGAAATTTTTACAGGCTATCCTGATACGGCTATCAACTCAAACGATAAAATACTTAACCCTAATGAAAATGTACTGGAATACATCAACAAACAAAAAGGATATACCGGTAAAGTAGCGGCTTTTACAACCTGGGACGTATTTCCTTTTATACTCAACAGCAAAAGAAGCGGCGTATATGTAAATGCTGATGTTGATACCCTTAAATTCAACACACCGGGATTGCAACTTGTAAATGATATCCAGTTTCTTACTGCAAGACCCGTAGGTGTAAGACCAGATGTACTTACTTATATGGCTGGCAGGGAATACCTGAAAGCGTATAAACCAAAACTGCTGTATATTGCTTTTGATGAAACGGATGATTTTGCGCATGGCGGTTTGTATGATCAGTATCTTGGCAGCGCACATGCTGAAGATGCGATGATCGGTGATTTATGGAGAACGCTTCAATCAATGGCACAGTACAAAGACAAAACAACATTGATAATAACTTGCGATCATGGGCGGGGTGATAAAATAAAAGCTACCTGGAAAGACCACGGCGCTAAAATAGAAGATGCACACGAATTATGGCTGGCAGTGATTGGTCCTGATACAAAACCGGAAGGTGAATTGAAAACCCCGGGGCAGTTGTACCAGAAACAAATTGCTGCAACTATTGCACAATTGCTGGGCCTTACGTTTACTGCCAATCACCCGGTTGGCGATCCGGTTAATTCTATTTATAAAAAATAACCTTATGGCGGCAGCACAAATTGAACAGGTTGTAAATGAAATTTTTGATTTGTACGATAAACACGGCGGAGAAGAATATGCCGGAGAAAAAGTATCGCAGCTGGAACACATGGTGCAGGCGGCACAGCTGGCTATGGAGGGAGGATATGATGATGAAGTAATACTGGCAGCTTTTATGCACGATGTGGGCCACCTGTTGCCCATACACGATGAAAAAGATTCGATGGACGGATATGGCATGATGGATCATGAAAAAGTGGGAGCAGATTATTTGCGCAAGGTTGGTTTTTCCGAACGCATGTGCAGGCTGATTGCCTCACATGTAAATGCAAAGCGTTACCTCACCTGGAAATATCCTGAATATTACAACCAGCTTTCGGGCGCCAGTAAAAAAACTTTGGAATACCAGGGTGGAAGAATGGAACTAGCAGAAGCAAAACATTTTGAAGCCGATCCTTTATTCGATCTGTATATAAAAATGCGCCGCTGGGATGAAGCTGCCAAAATTGAAAATCAACCCGTGCCGGATATCAATTTGTTTAAAGTAAAAGCGATTGAGCACCTGAGGAAAGCTGTTAGCCATTAGCTGTTAGTTTGTATATACGTGGAGGATACTAACAGCTTATAGCTAGGCGCTAAAAGCTGTTCTTTCGCTACCCGTACAATTCTTTAATAGTTTCTTCTGCCAGTCCTGCACTGCCCGTCATACCCTTTCCGCCAATGGCAGTAACAATATGAATATTGGTTGCCACTTCTTTTTTAAATACATCATGACTTTTGCTTTGCCCATAGTATCCGTTCCAGCAGGCCGCTATACGCCAGTCGGGTAAATCAAAAATGTGTTTGGCTTCATCAATAATAATGTTATTGATCTCCTGGTTTATTTCAAAACCCAGTTTGTCCTGTTCTTTTGCATCGGCATATTCATGAGAGTCTCCGATTATGATACAGCCGTCTGTGGCCTGTTTAAAAAGAATGTGAATGCCCCATTGTTTAAATCTTTCTTCAATAACACTGGCTTGCAAAGTTGTATAAGAAGGGCATTCATGAAAACTTTCATACCTGCGTATGCTCAGTCCTGTTAGTATGGAGCCTTTCAGCAAGTAACCTGGCTGTGGCACGGTTCTCATCATTTGTAATTTGGAAACTTCAATATCGCTTTCATAAAACAATTGCGGATAAAGATTACGGAAATCCCTTCCGTTGCAGACAATCACTTTATCACTGGTATAAGCATTGCCAAAGTTGTCTTCCACAATACATTTGCCGTTTACAAAATCACAAAAACTCACCAGGGTGCCGGGCTGATAGGTTAGTTGTAACTGTTCTCTCATAAATGCAATTACCTGGTATATCATTTTACCGGGCTCTACTGTAACTTCTTCCGGAAAGAAGAGGCCCCCTTTGCAATAGTCTTTTTTCAACCCCGGGTATTTATCAAGGCAAGCGTTTTGTTTCAGCAGTATGGATAGATATCCTTCTTTTTGGTTAATATCTTTTAACTCATTGATAAGCGTAAGTTCTGTCTCATCGGATGCAATATATACAGAACCCTGCTGGCGTACTGATATATCAAAACGGCTTTGCAATGACTTGTAAATTTCGAGGCTGCGTATTCCGTACTGTTGCCATTTGCCGCGGCTCATTCCGGATGGTACTACCTGGCCGAAATTACGTACGGTGGCCTCCTGTGGTTGCAAATCTTTCTCAAGCAATAATACTTGTAAACCTTTTTTGCAGGCATGGTAAGCATGAAAACTGCCCAAAGCACCGGCACCAACAATAATTAAATCATAATGAGATGAATGCATAAAAAGATGCTAGGTTGATGGAATGGTTTTGTATTTTCTTTTAAAATATATCCATGAAATAATAATACTGATAACACCAATAATGCCCAGGATAAAACTAATGGCTAAAAAATAATTGAGCCAGTTTGCTTTGGCATTTAAAATTTCTTTGTTTACTATAATAAAGCAGCTTCCCAGGTATCCAACAGAATCCATAAAATAAAAAAAGAAACCGATATTACCTTTAACCCTGAATGCTGCAATAAACCGGTCGAGGAACAAACACTGCAGCGTGTTGTAGCATACATAAACACCAATAGTATTCAGTACAAGATTAAAAACGGGGTCCAGCATTTGCTGGTATAAAAACCAGGCAGACAGCAGAATTGTAAAAAGACCGCAGCCAATAGCAACGTGATGGGCGGCGATACTTTTAAAATGATTTTTAAAAGTTGTCAGTAGCAATAATAAGAGCAATACAGTTACAGCCGCTATGGTTTCCATTTGGGCAAAAATAGCCGGTTTGAAAGATGGCTTTACCACGCGTAATATTTCAACTGCATAATTATCTTTTACGTCCCGGAGTATAGTAAGCAGCAGGTTGATAACGGTAATGGCTACCAGCCCGGTAAAAAATTTTTTGAACAGCGCAATCCGCTCTTTGCCATTCAGGGTAACCCTTGCACCCCGGCTGGCGGATTCCTCTGCGGATGGTGGTGGTATTTTAGTAAGCATCCAAACAGCGAGCAGCAACAGGGGAATGTATAGCAGGCCGGTAACAAATGGCGTGTAAATTTCAGGTATTTTCCAGGTTTCAATACTAACCCTGCTCAGGCTTTTGGCTACACCGGAACTAAAAATAAAATTAGTGCTGAGTATCAGCGCCAGCATATCTGTAAATTTTCTTCCTTCAATAAAACTAAATACAAGTCCCCAGATAAGACCCAGTGAAAGTCCGTTGGTAAACAGGAAGAAAACATTAAATGGTTTGGGTACCAGTGCAAGCAACAGTAAACTGATATGCGATGCACCAATCAACGATAAAATATAAAAGGCCCGCTTTGCTTTATTAACTTCAGAAATAAATTTAATACCGATAAATTTGGCTGTCATGTAGCCAAATGTCTGTGCTACTACCAATGCCGACTTAAATGAAATGCCAAAAGCTTTTTCCCCGTCAAAAGTAGTAGCACTAAAGGGCTTCCTGAAGCCATACATACAAAAATAAGTGGCAAAGCTGGCAAAGGCTGCCCAGGCAAATAATGAATAGGGCGTTTTTATTGTGGGTTCTTGTACAGACGCAGTTAGCATTAAAACAAAAGTATTGGTATCTGTAAAATACACAATTACCCCTGCATTAAATAATCAATAAGTTATGATTATTCTTTTTTTGTATCCAGCGTAAAACCAATGGATGTACCAATGTCCGGTGTACTGCGCACATGTATGGACTGACCGTGTGCTTCAATAATATGCTTACAGATTGCAAGCCCGAGACCGGTGCCACCCTTATCCCGGCTCCTCGCAGCATCGGTTCTGTAAAAGCGTTCAAATATGCGGGACAAATGTTCTTCTTCAATGCCAATGCCATCATCACTTATTTCTGTAAGTACATGTTCGCCATCGGTTCTGTAAACACTGGCTACAATATTGCCATCGGTTTTACCATATTTGAACGCATTCTCAACCAGGTTTATCAGCACCTGTCTTATCTTTTCTTTATCAGCAAAAACAACAACAGGGGCTTCACATCCTTTTTTTATGCTGCAGGCAATGTGTTTTTTAACCAGCTTGATAGACAATGATTCAAATACTTCTCTTATCAAATCCTGTATAATAAAATTTTGTTTATACAGTAATTGTTCGCCGCTTTCCAGTTTGGAAATTTCATCCAGGTCATTCATCAGGTTTACAAGGCGATCTATATTGCGGCTGGCATTCTCAAGAAACTTCTTTCTTATTTCCGGTTGCTCCATAGCGCCGTCTAATAAGGTATCCACGTAACCCTGTATGGCAAAAATGGGGGTCTTAAATTCATGCGCCAGGTTTTGTAAAAACTCTTTACGGTAGATTTCGTTTTCCTTTAATATTTCAATTTCGGCCTTGCGCTGTTCGGCCCATTTTTCCACATCCTCACTTACTTCATCGATACTTTTTTTAGGGAGTATGTATTTGTAATAAGTTTCTTCTTTTTTACTGGCCTTGGTCTGATAAATAAATTTATATATGAGTTTAATACGCCGGTAAATAAACTCCTGCAGCAGAAAATTAATAAGTGAATAAGAAATGATGAATAATATAACGAGCGTACCAAGTGCAATCCACCAGTTTTTTAAAAAGATGTAACTGGCCAGCGCTACCAATACTGAAATAGATAAAGCATTAACAGCGGCTATCTGTCGGGGAGAAAGATTTTTAAAATCCATTGTATAGCTCCGTTTTCATAATGCAAGCTAAAGAAAAGTATCAAGTATGGAGTACATAGTATAAGACAAAGAGAAAGACTTACAAATTGAACTTGTAGCCAACGCCTTTTACCGTAGTGATGCAGTCCATGTCCAGCTTCTGGCGTATTTTTCGGATATGAACGTCAATGGTACGGTCTCCTACAATAACATCATTACCCCATACCTGGTTTAGTATTTCATTGCGTAAGAAAACACGGCCCGGCCTGGCAGCCAGCAGGTATAATAATTCAAACTCTTTTTTTGCCAGCGTCATTTCTTCATTATTCACTTTTACAATATACTGAAGCGGATCAATCAACAGGTTGTCAAACTGCAGGCTGTTGTTTTCAGTTTCTGTTTTATTAATGCGGCGGAACAACGCATTTACCCTGCTCACCAGCACTTTGGTACTGATTGGTTTACTTACATAATCATCGGCGCCTGTATCTAGTCCTTTAATTTGAGATGATTCATCGCTGAGTGCGGTAAGAAATATAATAAGGGTGTCTTTAAATGCGGGTTGAGTGCGCAGGATGGAGCATACTTCCACACCTGTTTTCTTAGGCATCATAATGTCCAGGATGATAAGATCTGGCTTTAATTGTTTGGCTTTTACCAGCGCATCGTCACCATCTTTGGCAGTATACACTTCATAACCTTCAAGTTTCAGGTTATAATGTAAAATTTCGAGTATATCCGGTTCATCATCTGCAATTAATATCTTTTTACCCTTACTTTCCATGTGGGCCGTTTATTTGCGCAAACCTACTTTAAATGCACTTTACAGGGAAATGATAATATTAAGTTTACAATTTCTTAATACTGGTGAAGACAGCTGCATAATGTATACAACTACAGTAAATATTTGTTTGGCAGACAAAACCCCATGTTCAATTATGTAAAATACGTCTGGCATTTAAACATTACAGTAATGCCGGAAACCCTTTTTTGGTAATACTGCCAATACAAACACAATTTTCCCGTTTTGTGCAGCGGATTGGTAGTATTTTTGCCCTTATACCTGATAATAGTCCTTATGCAAAAAGTTTTACCTGCTTGTTTTATGCTCATTTGCTGCTGTGTTTTCGCACAGGCACAACCGCCAGCCTACAGGTTTGTACCGGATAAGGGCCGTATATTATTTCACGATAAAGTAGATGCCCAGCAGCAGCGTATAAAAGATATGGACGGAAAAAAAGACGATGCCATCACCCTTTCAAAAGATGCTACTGTTAACGGGCAGATAGAATATGCGGTACTGGATCGTGTAGATGAGTTACAGCAAAAAATTGAACTTGATTCAGTTTTGTCTCATTCGTCCAAAGTAAAATATGTACTTGGGCTTGAAACACTGCTTAACGGGTACAGGTCTAACGTGTTAAAAAAAGACTTTCCGGTTACTATTGCACCTGATTTGGTGAATGCATATGAACAGGCCATGGTACTGGATATAAAAAAGCAAAGTATTGAACCCGTAATAGCAGCAAACAGTTATCCGGTAGGAAAAATACTTATTGAATGTTTTAAGTTTCCTGAGAATGCAGGTATAAAACCATCAGGACCTGTTTTGCTTGAGAAATACATACAACTGCATCCTGATGAAATACTAACCATATTGCAGCGTAATGCAGATATACCAACAGCAGATAGTTTAATAAAAGCAGCAGCTCACAACGACCTCAGAAAATTTTATAACTATGCTGCCGTTGGCGACAAACTGGGAGCACGCATCCGTGCTCTGAATGATCCTTTTGTGCATACGATCGCAAAAATGGCGGTTAGCAAAAGCGGGCAATTGTACTTTCCCTTTATTGATTTATTATTAAGTAATAAGATAAGTTTTGAAGATATTGATAAGATAAAAGATGATAACCTGGCATATTACAAACTGCTGGTTAAAACAAGAATTGATTTTGCAGGCAGAATGATGGCGCCCGTAAAAGATACGCCAATGGAAATGCAATCCCTGACAAGAATGCTAGGCAATAAAGCCAGGGAAGTATTTGTAAATGAGATCAATGGCCTGCATGATCAACCCGATGCTGTCCGGTTCAGATGCCTTGAACCATTAACGCCGCAGGAATTATACTACCTGTGTGTAGTAAGCGAAGATGTAATTTACACTTCCAGTTACCTTGGGGTGTATAAACGGATTTTTGAAAAAATGAAAAACCCCCGTGGAGACAGTTTGATTTTAAGCGTAAGGGCAGATTATTTCCGAAAGTTTATAAAAATGTCTGCCGCATACAATACACTGGATACCTTACTTAAATCTATGCCGGCTGAAAACGCTACTTCTTTAATGAAGGCATTTATTATAGGACTGGAAAAAACCACCACTTCTGCAACCGTTGAAGACGCCGTGGATGTAGCGGATTCTTACAGCAGCATTGTTGAAAAAAATACAACGCTTGCTGATTTTATGCTGGATGAAGCCAACTGGAATTATGAACGCTGCGTAAGAAATAATGATAAAAATGGAATGGTAGTATACCGGCTTGAAAAAACATTATTTGAATCTGCCGACACAACAAAAAAAATTGATCTTTCAAGGCAGCTGGGCATTGCACCTATCTACTCTGTTGACTACCGCAGTTTAACAGGAGACAGCGGAAGGGTGGTACAGGAAGTTTTCTTTTATGGTGATGAGGACAAGGATGGGCAAAACTCCTATGCTAATTTTAAAGCCTTATTTACAGGGAAATCAGAATGGAAAATGACAGAAAATGAAAACTGGCTCACTATAAAATCTGTAAAAGGCAAACCTGTATGGATATTTGCCAACAGGCCGCTGTACGGTCCCGATGATCCCGATGCAAAGGCACAGGAAAAACTGAATGCTTATCTTGAAGCACAGCATCTCAGGCCAACTATTTTCATACACCGCGGCCACAGTTATCATGTAAAATATTCGCTTGCACAAATTCAGCCTTCTGCACGCATTGTAATCCTGGGTTCATGCGGTGGTTATAATAATCTTAATGAAGTACTTACTATCAGCGGCGATGCACATATTATTTCTTCCAAACAGGTAGGTACAAAAACAGTTAATGAACCTATACTTAAGGCAATGAATAATATATTGCTGAACGGAAAAAATATTGAATGGCTGCCCATGTGGAAAGATCTGAGCAAACAGTTTACAGGCGATGCCAAAGAAAAATTTGATGATTATATTCCGCCTTATAAAAACCTTGGCGCCATATTTATAAAAGCCTACAGAAAGGCGATGAGTACCGAAAACAATTTCTGATGTCTGATGTAGTCATGTCTGATTTCTTTCTGTGGAATATACAGATAATTGGCAGTTATTCATTTCGGATAAGGTATATCAGACATCCAAAAATCAGATGTCAGACATTTTCTCTTTATTCTATCTTTGTAACCTATGGCAGACCAGCCCAGGAAAAAAATTTTTGATTTTGCATTGCTGAAAAGAGTGTTCCGTTTTGCCGGACCATACAAAAGGAAGTTTTATACTTCTTTGTCACTCGCTGTTATCCTGGCTGTTTTTGCTCCCATCCGCCCCTACCTGGTGCAGGTAACCATTAATAATTATGTAAAAGGGGGAATGACTGTTCCTGCTGACCAGCGCAATCATTTTGTGGAACTGGTGGTAACCATAACTATTATCCAGATCATTCTTTTACTGGCAGAAAGCATTGTTCGCTTTTATTTTTCTTATATAACTTCCTGGCTGGGTCAGAACGTAATAAAGGATATGCGGGTGCAGGTGTACAACAAAATACTGGGCCTTAATTTGTCGCAGTTTGATAAAACACCTATTGGTACGCTCACCACAAGGACTATTAATGATATTGAATCTATCAATGATATTTTTTCCGACGGACTGATACCTATTATTGCCGACCTGCTTTCAATTATATCAGTATTGGTTGTGATGTTTGCAGTAGACTGGAAACTTTCGCTTATATGCCTGGCACCATTTCCTGTGCTGATTGTTGCCACTTATTTTTTTAAAGAAGCGGTTAATAAATCTTTTATCCGTGTGCGCAATGCGGTAGCAGCGCTGAATGCTTTTGTGCAGGAACATATAACAGGCATGCATGTACTGCAGGCGTTTGCTGCAGAAGGAAGGGAGGCAGCCAAGTTTACAAGAATTAACAGGGATCACCGCAACGCAAATATCAAAGCCATTTTTGCATATTCAGTTTTTTTCCCGGTAGTAGAAATTGTCCTGGCCATTTCTACCAGTTTGCTTATCTGGTGGGCCGCCAGTGAAGCCCATTTGCTGAAGCATACCAATCCGGCCGCCGCCGGCGAAATGATAGGCAAAATGATTTCTTTCTTTTTGTTTTTAAATCTCCTATTCAGGCCCCTGCGGGTGATTGCGGATAAATTCAATGTGCTGCAAATGGGCATGATTGCTGGTGAAAGGGTGTTTAAGGTACTGGATAACGATGATTTTATTCCCGATGATAAAAAAGGCGTTTTTGCGCCAGCCACAGTAAAAGGAAAGATTGAATTTGATAAAGTATACTTTGCGTATACAGATGACCGGTATGTGCTGAAAAATATATCTTTTACGGTAGCGCCAGGAGAAACGCTTGCCATCGTTGGCCATACCGGCAGTGGCAAAACATCCATTATTAGTTTACTGAACCGTCTTTATCATATCCAGAAAGGCGCTATAAAAGTTGATGATATAAATATTGAACAATATAATCTTGATACACTGAGAAGCAGGATAGGCATTGTATTGCAGGATGTATTTCTTTTTTCCGGTTCTGTGATGGATAATATTACACTGCGCAATACTGAAATAAGCCGTGAGAAGGTAATAGAAGCTGCTACCCTTATAGGTATGCATGATTTTATTATGGAACTGCCGGGTAATTACGATTACAACGTGATGGAAAGAGGCGCTACGCTTTCGTTGGGACAGCGCCAGTTACTATCTTTCATCAGGGCTTTACTGTACAATCCCTCTGTACTGGTGCTGGATGAGGCTACTTCTTCAGTGGATACATCCAGTGAACAGCTTATTCAAAGGGCTATCGATAAATTAATTGCCGGCAGGACTTCCATTGTCATTGCCCACCGGCTTTCTACCATAAGAAAAGCCAGCAAAATTATTGTGCTGGATAAGGGTGAAATAAAGGAAATCGGCTCTCACAATGAATTGTTGAAAAACAATGGATTTTATGCCCGCCTATATGAAATGCAGTTTGAAAAAAAGCCCATACCTGCTGTTTAAAAGAGGTCTCAAATCTTTAAAATTGTCAAAAAATTTAGTAATTTGTGCTATGGAACCGTATAAACAAGATGGTAAAGAATTGAAGAATGTTGTAAAGGAGAATTTTCCTGTTTATGAGAGCCGTGAAGCCCTTGAAGAAGCACGGCTGAAAGAGGCTATCAACAGAACGCCTGCTGAAAAATTCTATTTCCTGATGACGTTAATGAAGATGAACCGGCAAATGCGCAATGCAACAATTCATTATAAATAATAGCCTTCGTTTATGGACGTATATGACGATTCCTTCATAGGTCTATGGCGTCTTTTAAGTGAAAACCAGGTTAGGTATATTATGGTGGGCGGTTTTGCAACTAACTTTCACGGATATCAGCGTTACACGGGAGATATTGATATATTTATTGAGGATACACTGCCTAACAGGCAAAAAATAAGAAAAGCATTCCGGGAGTTAAATATGGGAGACTATGAATCCATGGAAACCATACAATTCGTTCCAGGCTGGGTTGATTTTGCGCTAAATAATGGCGTTCGGTTAGACATCATGACTTCTCTAAAAGGGGTGAACCTGTCTTTTGATGAATGCCTGCAACTGGCGCCAGTTGCGGAGATAGATGGAGTAATGATTCCTTTTCTGCATATCAACCATCTCATAGCCAACAAGAAATCAGTCAACCGCTCAAAAGACCAGATTGATGTAATTGAACTGGAAAAAATCAAGAAAATACTGGAAGAAAAAACCTGAGACGTCAAGGGTGAGACGTCAATCGGCAGTTCCCGTTACCAATCTTTAAAGCCATTCCTGATCTACTCAGGTCTGACGATTCCCGTCTCATGCTTCACGATCTAAATCATTTTCTCATCAATCAAAATCCCGCTTGTGGTAAACCGCGCCTGCCAGCGTTGAGCGCCAATAAAAAATTTCACTTTATAGGTATTGCCATGCTCTAATTCCCATTCTATTTGCCCGGAGGCGGTGGGGTATTTTGTATTATAAGTGTTCATTACAGCCGATGGCACCTGTGATGCTAAGATTTGGTCACCTTCATTGTTGCTGTCACCGTTTTTTGAACAAGCCAGCATAGTCATGCCAAGGCACAAGGCCAGGAGTAGTTTTTTCATAATTTTCTGAGGGGTTCTTTTTCAATTATACGGCTAAAAAAACCGGATCGTTGCCTGTGTTAATTGAAGCTATCTTTTTTTCGGATCGTTCTCGGTTTTTAATTCCCGCCTCCTTATCTTTGCGCCAAATTTAGGAACCAGTATGTTTTCAAAGAGCCTCAAATCCTTATTGGCAGCGGTTTTCAGCCTGTTTTTCCTGTTTATTTTCAACCCTGCATTTTCCCAGCCAGACGGGGAGCATAAGGAAGAAAAAAAGAGCTTTAATGCCAAAGAAGTAATTTTTGGGCACGTTTTAAACAATCATGATTTTCACCTGCTGGATCTTGTAAACGACAATGGTGAAAAACACCCCGTTTCTATACCGCTTCCGGTAATTCTTTACTCAAAAGAAAGAGGACTGGATGTATTTATGTCTTCTAAATTTCATCATGGAGAGCATAATTACCGTAACTACATGATGCTCACAGATGAAAAGATTGAAACGCTGCATCTTGACCCTGCCAAATACAACGCACAGGATATACTGGCTGTAACAGAAAACGGAGAAATTGATAATGCTGTAAGGGTATATGACATTTCGCTTACCCGCAATGTGGTTCAGATGATCCTGGCGCTGGCATTATTTACATGGATAATGCTGAGTATTGCTAAGAAATACAAAATGGGCCAGGGTGTTAATACAGCCCCTAAAGGTGCACAGAGTTTGCTTGAACCCGTTATTATTTTTGTGCGCGATGAAGTAGCTAAACCCAACCTGGGCAAAAAGCAGGCGAAATACCTGCCTTTTTTACTGACCATCTTCTTTTTCATACTGATAAATAATCTTTTCGGGCTAATACCAGGGTCGGCAAATGTTACCGGAAATATTGCTTTTACTGCGGTATTGGGTATCATTTCTTTTATTGTAATCCTGGTTAGCACCAATAGTCATTACTGGATGCATATTTTAAACCCGCCAGGTGTACCGCTGGGGGTAAAATTTATTCTTGTGCCGGTAGAAATTTTAAGTGTTTTTATCAAGCCTTTCGCACTTATTATCCGTTTGTTTGCTAACATGGTAGCAGGTCATATCATTATTATCTGCCTTATTTCACTCATCTTTATTTTTGGCAACATGAATTCGGTAGCAGGCTGGGGTACGGCTCCTTTTTCTCTTGCCTTTACCATATTTATTTACTTTATTGAAGTACTGGTTGCTTTTATACAGGCATTTATATTTACGATGCTTACAGCAGTATTTATCGGGCAAGCGCTTGAAGGAGAACATGATCATAACCATCATGAACATGAAAATGGTTTGCCTGATATTCCGGTTATGGTTTAATTAGTTTTTTTTCACTAAATATAAAGTCACAATTATGGATTTAATGACTGTTTTACTTAGCACAACACCTTTTGCTAATGCTGGTGGTGCCATAGGTGCCGGACTTGCAGCTATTGGTGCAGGTATTGGTATTGGCCTGATTGGTAAAGGTGCGGTGGAAGCTATTGCCCGTCAGCCGGAAGCATCCAATGACATCAGGGCAAACATGATCCTTACAGCGGCGCTTGTAGAAGGTGCTGCACTGTTTGGTATCATTGTAGGTTTCTTGGCAATGGTATTATAATATCATTGCAAACGAACAACTGCATCCAATGCAAAGGGCGGAGGATGCAGTTATTGCTGCCTGGTAAAGGGTTTATGAGATATCGGAAACGCTCAAACATAAAATAGGTTATGAAATTACTTCTTCCCGAATTCGGATTATTGATATGGACGCTGATAGCCTTCCTGGTAGTGTTCTTTATTTTGAAAAAATTTGCGTGGCCAGCTATTGTAAAAGGTCTTGCAGACAGGGAAAAGTCTATTGCCGATTCATTGGCTACCGCAGAAAAAGTGAAGGCTGAAATGATGCAGCTGAAAAGCGACAACGAAGCATTGCTGTTAAAAGCACGTGAAGAAAGAGCGGCGATGATCAGGGATGCAAAAGAAGTAACAGATAAAATGATTGCAGACGCAAAAGAAAAGGCCAGGGTTGAGTATGACCGCATTGTTGCGGATGCACAAGCTTCCATCAACCAGCAAAAAATGGCTGCTATAACCGATTTGAAAAACCAGGTAGGTAACCTTGTTATAGAAGTATCTGAAAAAGTATTGCGCAGGGAACTGGGTAATAAAGCCGAGCAGGAAAAATATATTAAAGAACTGGCAGACGAAGTAAAATTGAATTAAGAAAAGCTATTAGCTATTAGCTGTTAGCCGTTGGTAAAACGGTGCCGCTAAAAGCTAAAGGCTCAAAGCTAAAAAGAATGCCCAATCCACGTTTAGCAGGCAGATATGCAAAAAGTTTGGTTGATTTGGCCACAGAGCAAAATCAGCTGGAAGCTGTATATAAAGACATGCAATATTTACAATCCATTTGTAAAGGCAGTGCCGAATTTGTAAACATTATGCGCAGCCCTGTTATAAAAGGAGATAAAAAACAGAACATACTGAATGCGCTTACCAACGGCAAAATCAGCGAACTGACTGCTTCCTTTAATAAATTACTGATTAATAAAACCCGTGAAAAATACATACCTGAAATCATTAGTGCATTCATCAGTCAGTACAATGAAATGAAAGGTATACATAGAGTTAAACTGACTACAGCTACCCCAATCAGTGATGAATTAAAACAATCCATAGTTGCAAAGATGAAAGCTGAAACAAGCTTACAAAATATTGAACTTGAAACGGCGGTTAAAGAAGAATTAATTGGTGGATTTGTACTGGAGTTTAACAACAACCTGGTAGATGCAAGCATAGAAAGGGATTTAAGGGATGTCAAAAAACAATTCAGCCAGAATATTTATATACGGCAGATACGGTAATGCATGGCAGATTAACAGGAATAATTGCCAGGAACAGGAATACAATTTTGGTTCATTATATTTTTTAAACATTCCGGCTGAAGCCGGCGATAAATAAAACATCATGGCAGAAATTAAACCAGATGAAATATCTGCGATACTGCGCCAGCAACTGGGAAACTTTAATGCAGGTGCAGAATTAGAAGAAGTAGGTACCGTATTACAGGTGGGTGATGGTATTGCCCGTGTGTATGGGCTTAATAATGTTCGTTCGGGTGAACTGGTAGAGTTTGAAACCGGTGTGAAAGCCATTGCGCTTAACCTGGAAGAAGACAATGTGGGTGTGGTATTGATGGGAGACAGCGGTGGTATTAAAGAAGGTGCCAAGGTGCGCAGAACCGGTAAAATTGCGTCTATCCGTGTGGGTGATGGGCTTGCTGGCCGTGTTATTAATATGCTGGGCGATCCAATTGATGGTAAAGGACCAATAGAAGGTGAATTATATGAAATGCCGCTGGAGCGTAAAGCGCCGGGTGTAATATTCCGTGAGCCTGTAAAAGAGCCATTGCAGACTGGTATCAAAGCCATTGATGCAATGATTCCAATTGGACGTGGTCAGCGTGAACTGGTAATTGGTGACCGCCAGACTGGTAAGACTGCCATATGTGTTGATACGATTATTAACCAGAAGGAATTTCATGCAGCTGGTAAAACTGTGTATTGTATATATGTTGCTATCGGTCAGAAAGCCTCTACCATTGCAGGTGTAATGAAAACGCTGGAAGAAAACGGCGCTATGGCATATACTACAATTGTTGCTGCCTCTGCTTCTGACCCTGCACCACAGCAGTTCTATGCACCTTTTGCCGGTGCTGCCATTGGTGAATTTTTTCGTGATACCGGCCGCCCTGCACTGATAATTTATGATGATTTATCAAAACAGGCTGTTGCTTACCGTGAGGTGTCTTTGCTGTTGCGCCGCCCGCCGGGCCGCGAGGCTTACCCTGGTGATGTATTTTATTTGCACAGCCGTTTACTGGAAAGGGCTGCTAAAGTTATCGCCAAAGATGAGGTAGCTAAAAAGATGAATGATTTACCGGATTCTATTAAACACCTGGTAAAAGGTGGTGGTTCATTAACGGCTTTGCCTATTATTGAAACACAGGCCGGTGATGTATCTGCATATATACCTACAAACGTTATTTCTATTACCGACGGACAGATATTTCTTGAAGGTAACCTGTTCAATGCAGGCATACGGCCTGCTATTAACGTAGGTATCTCCGTTAGTCGTGTGGGTGGTAATGCGCAGATTAAATCAATGAAAAAAGTAGCTGGTACATTGAAACTTGACCAGGCACTTTACCGTGAACTGGAAGCTTTCTCAAAATTTGGAGGTGACCTGGATGCGGCTACAAAAAATGTAATTGATAAAGGTGCACGCAACGTGGAAATATTAAAGCAGCTGCAATATTCACCCATGTCTGTAGAAAAACAGGTAGCTATTATCTACCTTGGCACACAGGGTTTATTAAGAGATGTAGCTGTTAAAAATGTAAAGGCATTTGAAGAACATTTCCTGGTGGAAATGGAAAATAAATTGCCTGATGTACTGGCGGATTTTAAAAAAGGCAACCTCAGCGATGATAATATTAAACGCATGGTTGACCTGGCAAAAAATGTTATACCAGCTTATAAATAAGTAGTTTATAATAATTTACAAAAGCGGATCCCTGTGATCCGCTTTTTTATTTGCGCTAAACGTTGCTTTTGTGCTGTTTATCGAAAGAAGTGTGTGCCCCGGCGAAAAAAAGAGCATAATTTTTTTTTGAAACACTTGCATCTTCGGAAATTACGGTTAATCTTTGTGTCACCGGGTTACTCACCCGAACAACCGTACCCCAATTCCTCCAGAATACCGTACCCAATCTCCTCCAGACAAATTTTTACCTGATTTCATATAATCCTCCAATCTTCCTGGAAAAGTCGTTCTGATTTTCTTCCAATGCCTGTGGCCCGTACAACCTAATCTTGACCCTTTCAAAATGTACTTTATGAAACTTTTGTACCCCACTTCTAAATTGAATGTATTAATCACTTCCACAGTAATCAAAGCAGGCGTGGCTATATTGTTGCTGATTGCTGCTTTCTCTTCAGTTGCCAACGCACAAAATTCACAGGAACTGGTGTTTAAAAATGCAGTGCTTCAGTCAGGATTGGCTGGTGCGGATAATGCTGTATACCGTTTTCCTTCAGTAATGGCAGGCACGGATGCACTGGTAAAAATAAACGGCCGCTCTTCTGCAATGGTTCAGCTGGTTACTATAGATTTAACAACAACAGGGTTTGAAAAATCTTTTCAACCGCAGGTAACATACGGTACTAACAATACATCTCCTGCCGGTAATTCAGAATGGTGGATGGAATTCCAGGTATCATTTGTTCAGTCATATACCAACACAGCAGCCCAGGTAACCAAATTTGATGTTACAGGCCTTGATATTGATGGCAATGATGATAAAATAAGTGAGTACCAGACTTATTATGGCCTGCAGTCTTATACGCTGGAAGAAAATTCTGCACTGGAAGTTTCATCAGTACAGGAAACAATAGCTGGCCGGCTTACTACAGTGGCCAAACGTTTTGACGGCCCGGTAAAATATTATGTTGGTGTAGACACAAGTGCTACAACTGTAATGACTACCAATACATATACAAACACCAATTCATTCAGATTGCGCACGGGTGCAACAAGTACAGGTGTGAGCGGTGCAGCAGACAGGATGTATTCTTTGTGGTTTAAATCTTTTTCTTACGACGCTGCTGTTACCGGCACACTGCCAGTCACACTTATTAACTGGAATGCTGCATATGCCAATAATAACATTGCTTTAAAATGGACCACTACTTCAGAGAAAAATGCAAGTCATTTTATTATTGAAAGAAGTTTTGACGGAGCTGAGTATTCAGATGTGGCTATGTTGTTTGCCGTTGGTAACAGTGATATCAGCAACAACTATGCGTATAATGATAAAGTTCCGGCAGGTAACAGCGGAATAATATATTACCGCCTCAAAATGGCAGATATGGATGGCCGTTATAAAACATCTGAAGTAAGAATCGTACGCATCGGAAAATCTGCTGATAATGTAAAAATACTCGCTTACCCTAACCCGGTGGTGAATGATGTAAGGGTTACTATTCCGCAAAGCTGGCAGGGTAAAACAATCAGCTACCAGTTAACAAACGCAAACGGACAGGTTATAAAATCATACACTGTACAATACGCAAGCCAGACAGAAGTAATTACCATGTCGCAGGTACCCACCGGCATGTATGTGATGAGAGTTATCAACGGAAATGAAACAGCTGTTCAATCTGTAGTTAAATCGAACAAGTAAGAATTTAGTTTTAAAGGGTACGATCAACAACGCCCTGTTTTTCTAAACGGGGCTCATTTTAAAAATTTGCTGGGCATTTCAGCATACAGATATTCGGAACGATTTATTTTAAAGGGTACGATCAACAACGCCGGGCATTTCTATGCCTGGCTTTTTGTTTTTTACACACATTGGTTAACCCGGATAACAAATTTCTCTTCTAATGAAATATTTAATGTTCAATAATCAGCGCTTAATAATCATGGCGGCCTGATGCCGTTACAGCCCGGGTTAGTAATGATTTACAGCAGAAGGAAGTGGCACAACGATGTTGAGCCGGGGGCTTTTGTTGGTTAAATAAACGGCGCGGATAATTTTTCTAATATGTTAAAATATTTTGGTTTATAAAATAAACTACTTTATGTTTGTGAAAATTTACGTTAGTGAAACAGTTATTATTTTTTGCAAACCTTATCCTTTTTTCTGCAGCAGGCATTGCACAGACTGTCATTTCGGGCAAAATCAAAGACAATAAAGGCCGTCCTCTGCCGGGTTCCAGCATTACAGTAAAAGACTCCTATGATGGTGGTACATCGGATTCAACCGGCCGTTACCACTTCAAAACAACGGAGAAAGGAGCACAGCTGCTAACCGTTAGTTCAATTGGTTTTAAAGCATTTGAGCAGGCCATAACCATTGGTGCTGAGCCTATTATGCTGGACATTCAACTCAGGGAAGAACCAAGCGAATTAAGGGCAGTAACCATTACCGCCGGTTCCTTTGCTGCCGGTGATTCAAAAAGAGGTGCGGTCCTGAGCTCCCTGGATATTGCCACTACAGCAGGTTCAAATGCTGATATTACGGCCGCCTTAAAAACATTGCCCGGCGCACAGCAGGTAGGAGAGCAGGAGGGTCTGTTTGTGCGCGGAGGAGCCGGTTATGAAGCAAAGCAATACATTGATGGAACCCTGGTGAATAACCCCTACAATACAAGCGTGCCGGACATAGCGCAACGTGGCCGTTTTTCGCCGTTTTTATTTAAAGGAACGGTATTCAGCACGGGTGGTTATTCTGCCCTGTATGGCCAGGCATTATCATCTGTCTTGCTACTTGAATCGATTGACCTGCCTGAGAAATCAGAAGTAGATGCTACGCTTTCACCACTTTTTGTTGGGTTAGGCACACAGCAACTGTCAAAAGACAAAAAGTCATCATGGGGCGTTAATTATGGTTATACCAATGTGGGCCTGTATTTTAAAGCGGTTAAACAATCGCCTGATTATTTTAAAATCCCACAGTTTCATTCAGGTGACGCCAATTTCCGGATTAAAACAAAAACAGGCGGTATAATAAAGTATTACACCACATTTGCTCACAGTACACTTGGTTTGCGCAGGCCAGATATTGACAGCAGCTATTTAAAAAATGCCTTCGATTTAAAAAATAATAACTGGTACAATAACCTGAGCTGGAGAGAATACCTGGGTAAAGGGTGGAAGATGAACCTGGGCGGTGGTTACAGCACTAATAAAGACAATATTCTTCTGCAGGTACAGGATGCTGCCAATCAGCCAAAATTATTCAGTAATTCCGTTTACTGGATGCAGGGGAAAAATATTGCGTTGGTGAACCGCCAGGATTTGGCGCAGCTAAAAGCAGTATTTGATAAAAAAATAGGAGCTATCAGTTCCATCCGTTTCGGTGGCGAATACCAGCATGCCTGCAACACAACATTATACAATGATACTTTACGCAAGCTGACAGATAATTACTCAGCCGCATTTGTTGAATCTGATATTTATCTTACCAATGCACTGGCAGCCAAAATAGGAATAAGGGGCGAATATTCTTCTGCCATTCAAAAAGCAGATCTCGCACCGAGGATCTCACTGGCGTATAAAACCGGAAAGGACGGACAGGTATCACTGGCGTATGGCGTATTTTATCAAAAGCCTGAAAACACACAGCTTTTTTATACCACCAACCTCGGGTTTACCAGGGCCACGCATTATATTATCAACTACCAGAAAATGACAAAAGACAGGGTGTTCAGGGTAGAAGCCTATTACAAGCAGTATGAAGATTTAATAAAAACAGTGCCCATGAATTATTACTATTCAGGGTATAATAATTCAGGCAGTGGTTATGCTAAAGGGATAGAACTTTTCTGGCGGGACAAAAAATCAATCAAAAATTTTGATTACTGGATAAGTTATTCTTTCCTGGATACCAAACGCAATTACCTGAATTATACAGAATCATTAACACCCAATTTTGCAGCTACCCATACGGCTTCTGTTGTAATGAAACGTTTTTTTACCAAAATGAAAGCCGGTTTCAACGTTACGTACAGTTATGCAACCGGCAGGCCTTATTATAATTTCATGATAAACGGGGGCAATAAATATTACATCGCCGACCAGGGTAAAACAAAAGATTACAACAGCCTTAATTTCAGTATGGAATATGTTCCATCTGTAGGTAAAACCAATGCCAAAGCTTTTGTGGTATGGTTTGCCAGTATCAGCAATATACTTGGGTACAATGCTGTATACGGGTATAATTATTCATATAA
>JBDSOC010000308.1:0-6589 GCA_039915085.1 Chitinophagaceae bacterium | reverse complement strand
GTTATTGTTAATAATATTTTAAGTGTAATTCTACACGGCGGTTTTTAGCACGTCCTGCGGCTTTTTTATTATCCGCTATGGGATTATCCTGTCCGTGCCCTGTTGATACAAGCCTGGCGGCATCTATTCCTTTACTCACCATATATTTTTTAACTGCATCTGCCCGGTTCTGGCTCAGCAACAAATTCTTATCTGCTTTTCCGGTAATATCGGTGTAACCATCTATATCTAATTTCAAATCTTTATTTTCATTAAGAATGGCTACTACTTCATTCAATGGTTTATTAGATTTTGTTAGCAGGGCAAATTTGCCTGTAGTAAAGAAAATATTTTTAGCTGCATATTCTATTTTCTTGATTACTTCTGCTTTAATAACCGGGCATCCACCGTTCGCAGGATCTCCGGCCAAATCAGGGCATTTATCTTCTTCATCATTTACACCATCTTTATCACGATCCGGTACAGGGCAACCCTGGTAACGGGCAACACCTGCAACATCAGGGCATTTGTCTTCTTCATCATTAACGCCATCTTTATCGCGGTCTGGTATAGGACAACCCTGGTAGCGGGCCAGGCCAGCCACTGTGGGGCATTTGTCATCGTTGTCTGCAATACCATCATTATCTGTATCAGGGCAACCATTGAATTTTGCAAGACCTGCCACATCAGGGCATGTATCAAGGCTGTCTACTACGCCATCGCCATCTCTGTCTTTTGGAGGCTCAATAGCAGGTGGCGGAGGCGGGGGTATGACTTTTGGTTCTTTTTTAGGTGCAATATTACCCGCAACACCTATACTGTAATACAGGTGATTGGATGTATTTTCCGTGATACCAAAACGATATTGGGCATTGATAAAAAGAAAAGCCTCATCATAAAAATTAACCTGCATACCTACGCCCACAGGAACAATAGCACCATAATATCCTTTGTATTTAGAAGCGCCCAATCCGGCTGTCAGATAAGGCGTAAACCAATATTTGTCAGTAAGCATCTTTGCATTAACTGTCACATCTCCTTCCAGCAATAAGTTATCGTTTCCAAACGGGCTTTTACCGCTGATAGGATAATCAAGGAAAGAACCTGCCAGGCCAACAGAAAGATCCAGGTGTTTGCTGATGCCATTCAGGTAATTTACAGCGAGGCCCGGTGCCATCGATTTAAATTGCCCGATTTGTTTATCCCTGATAGCACGGTTTAAACCAAATGTTTTTATATATCCCCCACCATTAAAATCATTGAATAAGAAATTAACTCCCAGGGCTGGTCGTTTAATATAATCATTTTCCTGTGCAAGGGATACCTGCAGTAAACCTTGTGCAAACAGGAGAATTAAAAGCAATTTCTTCATAACAAGATAGTTTTAGTAATGAGGGCAAAAATAAAGGGTAGGTTTGAAAACGTGAAATATTTATTAACGACTGTTATTTTAAAGTTTTAAAGGTATATTAAATCTGAATTAAAGATTTATGGCTATCATTTCAATGCGGGCTATTAATTCTGCGGAATAGCATTTTTAGGAACCACCTCTACTTTTACCTTTGCCAGGCCCCGTTTTACATAGCCCAGTTTTGCAGCTGCAATTCTTGAAAGGTCAACCACCCGTTTGTTTTTATGGTGCAACCTGTCTGTTACTCTTACTATTACATATTTTTTATTTCTAAGGTTGGTTACTTTTACCCAGGTGCCCAATGGTAGTGAGTTGTGGGCGCAGGTCATTTTGTTTTTATCATACAGTTCACCGCTTGAAGTAGGGCGCCCCTGAAATTTGTTGGAATAGTAGCTGGCCGTGCCATATTGTATACCGGCCTGCCTGCGGCTGTTAACATTGCCTTTGGGCCGTATTTGTGCAGAAACAGATACAGCAGCAGTTAATAAAAAAAGAAAAAGCAGGCAAACAGGGTTTTTCATTAAATAACAGGTTTATTGGCGAAATACCTTTCAATCAGCATCCTGTCTTCATTGTAAATATCATCGAAAAATTTCACTTTTCCTTCAACACCGGTACAGCCAAAGTAACGGATATAAACGGGTAACCTGGTTCTTACGGGTATCACATGTTTCTCCTTCCGGTTCAGCCAGGCTTTCAGGGTATCTGTTTTAAAGGTATTTACATAGGCGGCGGCATTTGTGCTGTCATTGCGTATAATAAAACGAGCCAGTTTATTCCATTGCTGCACCCTTACACAACCGTGGCTCAGTGCCCGGAAAGTTTTGTCGAAATAATAGCGTTGGTTGGTATCATGCAAATAGACACTGTATTTATTGCTAAAATTAAATTTCAATATGCCCAGTGCATTATCATCGCCACTGCCCTGCACCACTTTATAAGGTATGCCTTTTGAATATTTATGCCAGTTTACAGAGCCGGGGTTTACTTCATCGCCCTTATCATTAATAAGGCTGTATCCTTTTTTCCTGAGGTAATTGGTATCTTTTTTTAAACCTGGTAACACTTCTTTTATAATAATGCTTTCGGGTATTGTCCATTGCGGATAGGTAACCATATCCGTGATTTTGCTGGTAAGTAAAGGAGTTCGTGTAAGCGGTTTGCCTACCACTACTTTTGATTGCAGCGCCAGGGTATCGTCATTCCATAGTTGCAAATAAAAACCAGGCAGGTTTACCAGTATATACTGATGCGGCAGGGTGTCCGCCATCAGTTTATAGCGGTCAAGATTAACTGCAATGCGTTTAAATTTTTGCCAGTCAGAATTATTCAGGCTGGTGACCGTTTTATCGCCTATTTTACCTGTTACTGGTATGCCATGCTCTTTCTGGTATTTGCGGATGTTGCTCCTTAAAGAAGAAGAATCACCTGCAACTGTAATTAAGTCAAGCTCGGCCAGGCGGCTTTCCACCTGTTTCATTAATAAAGCGGAATCTTTATTGGGATACAAAACATAGGTGGTCTTTTTTAATTGAGCTGAGTCCAGGAAACTGGCTATAGATGTTTTCAAATCAACATATCCTTTCAATGTAGGTTCCAGTTGCTCCAGCAATCCCCGTATATTTTTTTGTGCTACAGCTTCCTGGAAATTTTTTATAAAAAAAGTGTCATTCAGCAGGGTATCATTGCGCAAAGTAATACTGTCTTTGGCCATACGACCGAGGCTGAGATCTTTAGCCATGCTTAAGTAAGCATCTGTAAGCATTAAGTCTGCCCTCGCCCATGAGGCAGCGTTTTTTTTATGGATGGAATCTGCTGCCATCCCTGAGCGGATATTTGTCAGCGGGGAAACATTGTAATCTGACGGAAACAGTCCATATAAACGAGAAGCCGCAACAAATTCATACAATGAGTCGGCAAGCGTATTCCATTTTTCGTCACTGCTCCATAAAGGCTGGAAATTACCAATATTGTAAAGGGTGTCCAGTAACCCGGGATGCTGTAATATAACAGAGTCGTTGAGCTTCCCTTTATTTTCTATTATATAGCGGAGGGTCGTTTGTAGCAGCTCCTTTACTTTTTCGTCAATTTTTTCAGGGATTTTTACTACTACTACTTCGGGTGGCGGTTTTTGTTCAGTATTATTGCAGCTGACAATGCAGCAGCCGGTAAAAAAAAGCCAAAAAATTCTTCTTTGATGATAAAAAAAGCTGCCGGGGGGTTGATTGCTCATATTAATATGTAAAAAGATACTGTAATTTCGAAAAAACCAAATTTATCAATGAATTTACCCAAACAAAGGCATTTTTTATTAACAATATGCCTGATTTTCAGCGTTGTAATTGTTTTCGGTCAATCTGTTGAACCTCCGCTCAGTAAATATGGCATACACGTAATCAAAGATTTTGCCATGTATGACGCCACTGTAAAAGCCGACAGTAATAAACAAATGGTGGAAATAAAAAGTGTGATCCCCAATATTATTTATGATCTGAAATATGCTACAGACAAAAATTTTATGCGCAGGAATATGTATCCCGCAAAAACAAACTATACTTTTTTGCGCCTTCCTGTTGCAAGGGCGCTGGCGCAGGTACAAAAAGAATTAAATGAAAAAGGAATGGGCCTCAAGATATTTGACGCCTACCGTCCTTATTCTGTAACGGAAAAATTTTGGGAGATGGTGCTTAATGAAAAATATGTAGCAGACCCTAAAAAGGGAAGCGGTCACAACCGCGGAACAGCGGTGGATCTTACTATTATTTATGCGCACAACGGAAAGGAATTACAAATGCCCACCGGCTTTGATAATTTTAGCGATACCGCCCACCATACATTTATGAATATTCCTTTTGAAGCATTACAGAACCGTAAAATATTAAAGGATATAATGGAAAAGTACGGGTTTAAGATGTTTGATACCGAATGGTGGCATTATTCCTGGCCCGATGAGAAAAATTATTATGAAGCAATGGATATTCCATTTTCAGATTTCAAAAACGCCAATAAACGCTAATGGCGTTAATGGTATTTGGTTAGAGGAGCTTGTTTACCTGGCTGAATTATAAGAAGTGATTACTTAAACTTCTGCGTTTTCTCGTCACCTGTAATATCCGACGCACTTCTTATTTGTATTTGTACATTGCAAATCCATTCATTGCATTTCTTGCTATAAAGGTATTCGTTTACATTGCTGACGACCTGCATTACTTCTTTATAGGTTCCTTCCAGTTGAGTAGCAAAGGGACCAACTTCATGTTTAATACCAGAGTGTTGTATGATGGCAATTGCTTCATCAACCCATTCATAAGGGTGTTTGTCCTGCACAACAGGCAATATCTGTATGGATGCATTAATAATAAAATTGTGCATGGAACTTGTTTAGATTTTTACTATCTCAATTACTGCATCCAGGTTAATGGGACCATATATATGCGGAAATGTATCGGCTGTTGACGGTGACCATTCATAAATAAAACGGCTCTTTAATTTATCAGTATCTATCACCAGTTTTAAAAGATTTGTCTGGCCTGCAAAGTAGCGTTGCAAAACGCCTTTTACCTGTGCATCATCGGCTGAACAATGTATAAAACCTTCTTGCTGCAGGGAAGCGGTGGTGTAAACACCTTTTTCTTGGGCTGCCTGCCATCCGGCCGCAGTAGTAACATGAAAGATAACAGGCATAGTAAAAAAATTAAAGGATTCTTTTAATGTGATGTTCCAGCATCAGTAAATCAACCAGGACCATAGCAGTTACCGCTTCCAGTACAACCGGCACACGCAGTGCTATGCATAAATCATGACGGCCTTTTACAGAGAAGCTTTCTATTGTACCAGTCTCCCAGTTCAATGTCTGTTGCTCTTTTGGCGTGGATGAAGTTGGTTTAACAGCAATTCTGAATACCAGTTCATTGCCATTGGTAATGCCACCCACCACCCCACCTGCATGGTTGGTGGTTGTTTTACCGGTTTTATCTTCAATAGTGTCGTTATGGTCAACTCCAAACATTTTTGCTGCTGCAAAGCCGGTACCAAACTCAACACCCCGTATGGCAGGTATAGCAAATACGGCATGACTGATAACAGATTCTACAGAATCAAAAAATGGTTCTCCCAGTCCTACGGGCAGGCCATTTGTTCTGCATTCTACAATACCACCAATTGAATCTTTATTATCAATGGCTTTTTGCAGGCCCTTATCCAAATCTGTTTCACCACCAATTTCAAGAATCGTGGCTTTTACTGTTATGCCATCGTGTTTTAGTTCGACCTCACCCAAACCCTCTCCAATGGAGAGGGCTTCTTCCAGTTTGCGAAGTGCCTGTGAAAGCTGTCCCAATACTTCATCATTGGTTACCCTGATCATTCTGTAACCGTGTTCATTCAGCCAGAGCGTTCTATCCTCATCATGTTTTTGTTGCTCCTGCGTGTTATGATAATCGCCATCAATTTCAACCATTAATTTTTTTTCAATACAAACAAAATCAGGAATAAATCCCGCAATTGGATGCTGTCTTCTGAACTTAAATCCTTTCAGCTTTCTGTTTCTTAACTCCTGCCATAAAATATTTTCTGCTTCTGTTGGCTGTTTACGATTTTCTTTAGCAAAGTTGCTCACGCCTATCCATTGATCAAGTGTGTTTGTAACATAACCAAACTCCGATGCCTGTGAAGCTCCCCTCTCCCTTGGAGAGGGGCCGGGGGTGAGGTCTATTTTATCCAATATTTTTTTTGCAATAACACCTGCTGCTACCAAACATACTGTTAGCCTGCCACTGAAATGGCCGCCACCCCTGAAATCTTCATATCCGCCAAACTTTGCGTGCGCTACAAAATCTGCATGACCCGGTCTTGGTACTGCCCGCTGTTTTTCATAATCGCCGCTGCGGGTGTTTTTATTTTCAAATAAAATTGTGATGGGTGCGCCGGTTGTTTTACCATTAAACACACCACTTTTAAAAATTGGGATATCATCTTCTTTACGCGGCGTAGTTCCTTTTTGTGTACCACCTTTTCTTCTTTCAATATCTTCCAGGAAATCTTCTGCTGACAATGGCAGGCCGGCAGGACACCCATCAATATTAATGCCTGCTGATTCACCATGTGATTCGCCAAATATGTTTACACGAAATATTCTGCCAAATGAATTCATAATTAATGCCCCGCAAAACGGGCTGCTTATTTTGTTTGTAATATAAA
>JBDSOC010000299.1:0-12980 GCA_039915085.1 Chitinophagaceae bacterium | reverse complement strand
TACGTATACATTTATCCGGTAGTTGCTGTTCCTTTATTATATGTGCTTCAAAAAACCAACCCGGATCCAGTTGTATAAAATGATCTAGCAGTTTGCGTTCCAGCTGTTCTGATTTAAACATTCCGGGCCTGTCCAGGTATAAAGCTACCCGCGCTGCTTCTTCCTCTTCACGGTTGTTACTGATAATATAAAAATGAATGCCATTAACAGAAATGGCTTTTTCGTCTACATAGGGTTGCAATGATTGTATAATAAAGCCCGTAATGGCTTCGCGCAACGCCGGCGTAGCTGGCATAAATGATTTATGGTCTGCCGGAGCCGGAGTGCCGGGATCTTCATTAGTTATTGTTCCCTGTTCTGGCATAAGACTTTTTTTCAGACGGCTTAATATGTTTTTCATACATTTTATTTTAAAATGAAGTGATGTAAGATCTTTTCTTTAAAATCTTTGCAACAGCATTTCCTATTATAACAGCATTGGCAGAGCTTTGTCCCGTTTCTATACGTATGCAGGTAACCGTATAAGATGCTTTGTTTGGTGTTGGTGCAAAGAATACATACCACCCATCTGATTGCTTGATCCCCTGGACAATTCTTTCGGGCGTACCTGTTTTACCGGCAACAATAGTATTGTGTATTTTTTGCTTACCCGGTCTGCTGGATTGATCGATCATGTAATGTTTCAGCAACCATGCATAAGCGGTATCTTTTGCAAGTTGTACACTTTCACCCGGCAGCTGCTCCTGTCCTGCTTCCTGTAATACATACCGCGATGGCTGCAATGCACCCTTATTGGCAATGGCACCTGCAATTCTTGCTACCGAAGCCGGTGTTGCCGTAAGTACACTTTGTCCCCACGCAAGCCCGGAGAACAAGCTGCGGTATCGTTTTGTAGTATGCGCAAAGTCAGGATTATTAAATGCCATGCGATCATCATCAAGCACATCCTTTTTCCATACTGATAAATCTGCCTGCTGTTTTTTTATATCGGGTGAAAGTGTATAATCATAACCACCAAGCTGGTTCAGCCGCATGCCGGTAGCCTGGTATAATGCAGCCATTTGATCACCTAAATTATTTTCATTGGCAAGCCGGATAAAAAAGATATTACTTGAATTAACAATAGCTTCATGCATGTCTACAAAAGGAACTTTCGGTATAAAAGGTTCCTGTTCCATTTTATTGTCGCGGAAAATTTCATCGCGGAAAATATCATTATACTTTACCTGGTTTGCGGCCATTCCCATTTTATTAAGGCCGGCCATCGCAGTAAGTATTTTAATGGTTGAACCAGGGGCCGTTGCATAAGTCATTCCAAGATCACGTTCAGTAACGGGAATTTCCAATTTATTTCTTTCCCTGTCCGGCAGTTCCATCAATTCGGATTGTTGCAGGGTAGGTAATGGGTTCAGTGCTGATGCGAGTATATCACCAGATACCGCGTCCAGTACGACAACAGCTATACGTTTATTATGAAAAAGACTGCTCTGTAACGAGTCCTGTAATTCCACTTGTAATGCCGCATCTACAGTTAAATGAATATTGCGATCTTTATCCGTAATTTTCCGTATGGCATCGCCGCTGCTGTCGATACCTTCCCTTAGTCCATCCACCAGGTTAGTATAATCATACCGCACCAGCTGACTGGCTTGCCAGTAAGGTTTGGTAAAACGATCCGGTTTATACAAGGCATTCACAGAATCTTCCACTTGCCGGGCAATTCCAAAACCCCTTAGGGCGGTCAGGTGACGTGCTTCTGCAAAATAACCATTGCTCTGTCCCCAGAATAAACGTGTATTGTAATCTCCGGTCCAGTAAAATAATTGTTCACCAAAAGGGTAGAAGCGGTGCACTCTTTTATGCATTAATTCCTGCAAATGCAACCTGCTGATACCAGCGAGTTGCAATGTGTCCAGGTTTTGCGCTATTGTATTTATTTCACTCGTAGCAAGGATCAATCCATTACGATCATAGATATTACCTGCCGCCAGCATGCGCATTAATTTATCTATCCGCGGGTTATGGCTATAGATGGGCATTCCGTTGCGCATCACAACACGGGCTTGTTTCACGAGATATTCTTTTCGGTCAACAACCTGTACAAAAAATAATTTGACTGCCAGTACAACAATGCCGGTCAGAAAAAATAATATTCCTGTGGTTAATACCGGGTCATATTTTTTGCGGATATATTCCTGTTGTATTTCCTGTCCTTCCCTGGCTGATATCCCGGCTACCAGTCCCATAGCTGCAATGTTAATAATAACAGATATTTTGCCATAGCTGAGAAAAGGCACAGCCACACCGGTAAGCGGCATTAATCCGATAGAACCTGCTGCAATCAATATTAATTGTACACCATTGGCAATGGCAATACCGGCACATAAATAAAATGTAAAAGGTTGTCCGGATCTGCGGGCATGCAAAAAGCTCCGGTGAATTAAAATGCCAAACAATATAAATACGGATACCAATCCCAACCAGCCCAGCTCTTCGCCAATGCTTGGCAAAATCATATCGGTGTGCGCGGCTGGCATGGTGTTGGAAAATCCGCGGCCAATTCCCTGCCCGGCAAAGCCACCGGAAGAGAGTGTCCAGTAACTATGCGCCAGGTGATCGCCCCCATATACATCATTGTTCCATTGACTTAACCACATCGCTTTGCGTTCTCCCAGCCTGTCCCCGATGCCCGGTACACGATCGCCAAATGCAAAGGCAGCAATTATCATAAGTACAATAACAGGTGCGTCTGCAAAAGCGGCAAAAGTGCCCCACCATTTTATACTGCGCAAATTCCCCTGCACGAATAACCCAATCATTACACCTGTGAAAACGATAATGGTAGCCATCCATCCCGGTAATATTATTAACAACAGGCAATAACTCAGGGCAGCCAGGATGGTAAATAAAAGGTTCCCGCGTGCAATACTATAAAAGAATAGAAACGTAAAGCAAACTACCATTGCAGGTCCCATATCTCCCATGATAAGATATAGTGCCAGGATGCTTCCGATGCCCGCAAATACGCCCCAGTTGATATAAAACCGCCAGCGTATATCAGATGCGTTTCGTATTTGATCGCCATTGGCAGCAAAGAAAGCAGCCAGGAAGATCAGCAGCAGGTATTTGGTTATTTCACCCGGCTGAAAAATAATGCCCCCCAATTGTATATTTACTTTTACCCCGCTGCCTTCGGGGCCTGTTCCGATAAAAACTGTGAGAACCGCCAGCAGGATGGCAAGCGCCAGCCAGGTCCATCCCTTTAACTGGTAAACATTTCTTTTTTTAAAATTAAACATCCAGTCGAACCACCAGCGTGTATAGAGCCGGCCGGCATTTATATTGCAAAGCACCGTATAACCCGCCAGCCCGGCAATAACGCCCTGCAATGATTGAAACGCGTAAAGGGTATCTGTCAGCGGATCCTGGATGCTAAAAAGCAATAGCATAGAGATGCCGCACAAGAGCATCAATACTGGCAACAGAAAAATATCAGGTTGTTTTTTCCGGAGGGATAACAGAAATTGAACAATAAAAAATACCGCTATCAAACCCCCGGCAATAAGCTGGTAGCTGGTTTTGAAATTGTCAGGCGTTCTTATCACCAATGCACCATCTTCTTTCAACTGGCCATAAACGATAGTGCCAATCAGCCTTATCTTGTGGGGCTTTGCAGTAAATATATAGTTTTGATTTCTGCCTAAACTACTGGTACCGCGCCTGTTGCCAAATTCAAAACCGGGTTTCATGGGCAGTACGCTGTAACCGGAATCACGCGAAAGGCCGGAGAATAAAAATTCTCCATTATTACCTGTGCGTGTATACGCAGTAAATTCGCTGACTGAATCTTCGTCCGCTGCTATATGTTGTCTTAACTGGATGAGTACGCCCGTCATAGGTTGATCATTAAACATCACGTGTCCGCTCATCTTCAAATTGCCGGTTAAAGGCAGTGTGGATGGATAGCTAACCGGATGATTTAATTCCTGCACATATAAAGCCGAATCAAAACCAAGCCTTTGCCGCGATGCTGTTAACCGATCCCGGAAATCGGTACCACCTGTTTCCGTTTTCCAGGGCAGGGGTGCAGTAATTGCAAAAGCATTTTTATTAAGCGATCCAAGGTTATCCAACCGGTTAGTGGTTAATAATTTTTGCGACAGTGAATCTGCCAGCAAATCAATATCACGCTTGTCAGTATAGTAATTGCCATCTGCAATAATATTTTTAAATATCTCTTTATCCATTCCGGCTGCCAGTTTTATTGCCCGGTGCTGGTTCAGAGCTGTGCTTGTTTTTTCAAGTTCAGGAGAGAGAACAGTAAATAATTTAAAGAACAATAATAGTAATATCAATGCAGCAACTACCAGCAGCAACCATCCTTCCCTGCTACTATTATTATTTGAATGTTTTATCCTGGTTGCCATATCTCTTAGTGATTGATAACGGGTGAAGATCCTTTTACTATAAACTGATCAAAAGATATAGATTGTGCGCCGTCTGAACGAAGACCAAAATAAGTTCCGAATCCACCTGTAAATGACAATACTTTTTCAAGCCTTCCATTGACCAGGAAACGGAGTAAGCCATCTCTTTTTTCTATCGAAAAAATATTCATTTCAGTATCCTGGCGGATGTTGGCAGATGCAGTCCAATCGGTCAGTACGTTCCATTCATCTCTTACTGAAGTACCAATGGAATAGTAGCCATTTGATGTAATATAAAAAACAAAAAAAGCATCCCGGAATTCATCGCCACAAAAAATAATACCAAAAGGATCGCCGCTACCCGTTCCTTCATGCGTAGCAGTGGCAGCAATGGTAAAGTCTTTATCCGTATCTAAATTTAGTTTGATGAAAGATGAATAACTTAAAGAATCATTAAATCCTTTCATAATATACTTTCCGTCGAGAAGAATAAATTCACTGTTATCATCTTTCCCGGTATTCCATAAGCTATCATGCTGATCGAAATCATTATAATATATGCCATTAACCAATGGAACGCCGGGATCGGCAGATGCTGTATTTGCATTCCCGGTTATCACTGATGGCGTGCGGCGTGTATGAATAATGTGCGCAGCCTCGGGAGGCAATACCTGTTTGGTCTGAATAACCGGTGCTGCTGAAATGCCGGGAGGTGAGAAAGCTAAAATTTTACTATTGTGCCTGGTGAGGCTGGTCCACGAAAAAAGTATGGCGATAATAAATAATAGCAATGCAATACCAATAGAAACATGACGACGCTTTTTTACTGGTGCTGATTGTGCCGGCGTTGTATAGACAATGGTTTGTGAAGAAGCATTTGATAGTAAGAATTGTGGCTCCGGCGTTCTGCTGCCGGTGGCCATTTCCAGTAACCTGTTCACACTAGCGGCGTCGGCTAATCGTCTGGATGGTTGTTTTCTCAATAACCCGTCCAGCAGGTGCAGCATGGCAGGCGTTGCTGTGTACCCACCTGGCATCACGGGAGTGGGCAAAGGTGCACTGATTACCTTATTGATATGCAGTAGCAGATCGTCCTGCTCATATTCAAATGGAACCGAACCAGTCAGGCATTCATAGATTACTACACCCAAAGAATAATAATCGGTAGGAGCTGCCACCATTTTCGGCTGACTGAATTGTTCAGGAGACGCGTAATCATAGGTGAGCATGGATGAGCCAGTAACTGTAATGGAATCCGCCTGCTCCCGCAACCGCGCAATACCGAAATCAGTTAACAGAAATTGTATTTCACCGGAATCCAATCTTCTGTACATGATGTTTTCTGGTTTAACATCACGGTGTACGATTCCCTTTGCATGAATGGTAGAAAGTGCTTCTGTCATGTGATGGGCCAGTGTAATAACAGTAGCCATATCAAGCGTGCCATCAATTTTCAACAGGCTTCGCAGGTCGCCTCCTTCTATTAATTGCATTACGATATAGGGAAGTTCTGCATCAAGGTGTACTTCTATTATCTCAACAATATAACGATGTGCTATCGATTGCATGATCTCCGACTCACGCTGAAAACGACGGAGTGTGTCAGCATCTGTATTAAAAGCAAAATGTTTTATGGCTACCAGTGCGCCTGTCTGAAGGCTGCGCGCCTTTAGTACGCGTGCATTTCCCCTTCCCAGTTCACCCAGGATTTCGTAACCCTTAAAATATTCTTTAAAAAGGGAAGTGGCCATGGTTATTGCTTCATTGTATTAATAAATAAAACAGAAGCCTTTTGTTCGCCCGGTTTAAAAAGGCAACGGAAAGGATTGTGTACGTTCTCAAATGCAAGATTGTCTGCTTCCAGCACAATGGGCAGGTGTATATCAATGCCGTTTTCAAAACCTGTTAAACGAATGTTCCTGATCAGCAGCGTATCACCCGACTTTACTGACCTAACGGTAATGGATACGGCAGAAAAATTGTTGCTATGGTGATTTTTTGGTACGAGTACAAGCATTTTGCCGGTGCTGTCCATATACCTTTTCAGATCGGCAAAATTTTGTGTTGAAGATATACGTAAAGTGTCTGCCTTTTCTGGCAGTTCCGGACCCTGTATAGCCTGGTGACTGGCCCTTCCGGAGGATTTTATATGGCCGCTGTCAGATTGTAATGTGTCAACAGGCTGAACCGGAATAGCATAGCTGACTGCTTGCATCCCCGTAGTTTTTGGCGCCGTAAAATACCAGCTGGCACCTGCTATACCAATCAATAAAAGAAGGGATGAGATCAAAGTGCTTTTTCCCCAGTGCCTGTTTTTTGTTGTGTTGTTTTGCGCAGAAACTATTGCTGGATATTTGGCGACAGCGACTGTTGTTACCGTAGTGCTTTTTGTTGGTTTAAGCGGCAAAGGGTATTCCAGCAATACCACGGTAATATTATCATGCCCACCAGATTTATTTGCGAGTTCAATGAGTTTGTCTGTTTTAATCTTCAAATTCTGGTTGATGGCCAGTACACTTGCTACCTGCTGCGATGTGATCATGTCAGTCAGCCCATCACTGCAGAGCAATAACATATCTCCGGGTACAAGCGCATCGGATCCATAGTCCATAAAATCTTCATCATCCAGCCTGTGCAATGCTGATCCAACTTCGCGCAGAATCTGGTTGCGGTGCGGATGGGTCATGGCTTCATTTTCAGAAATTTCGCCTGCATCTTCTCTTATGCCTACAAAGGAATGATCGCGGGTCAGTTTTTGCAATTTACCATCGCGGTAGCGGTAGAGTCTTGTATCACCTACATGCGCAAAATATATACGCTGCGCCAGGCTATCTGCTACCAATGCGGTAAGCACGCAACACATCTCGCTGAAGTGCGGATCTTTTTTTCTTTCTTCTGCAATTTGATTATTGGCAAATATTACCGCCTCACGCAGCATTGTCAGTGTGTCACCACTGGGTGTTTGCATATATTGTTCTATACAATCTTTTGCAATGGAGGCTGCCCGTTCACCACCCGCATAACCCCCAACCCCGTCTATCACCGCTGCCAGCACTTTGTCATCCGGTCTTAACTGCCGGATAATAGCGGCATCCTGGTTTGCTGAGCGATGCATACCCGGGTGCGTGTTTGCGCTGATTAGAATGTTTCTCATTTTAGTGCGGCAGTTTTTTAAAATGCCTTATCAATAAGAAAATAATAAATAAAAAAAGTATCCAGGTAACAATGGTATCTGCCATAGCCTTATAATTGCTGGTTAAACCCGAGTGTTACGATGCCGTTTAGTAATACCTGGCTCTTCGCTTCCAGGTTTATCCATTGAGGGTTTTCCGCATCACTTCTTGCAACAATCATTTCATTTACCCTGGTTTCATTTGCACTAAAAGATGCAATCTGGCATTTACCCGTTGTTTCATTCAAACGAATACGTGCGTGTGGGTTGGATACATAGTGAGAGTCGATTAACAGGTAATTGCTATAGCCCTGGTTTTCCGGTTCCTTCCTGGCAATTACCATCTCTGTATCTTTCATTATGTACACGCCGCCTTTATTTTTATCACCCATAAAATATTCTATCCTCGCAAATCCATTTTCCATATTGCGTGTTTGTTTCAACGCAGTGCTGCCTGTACCCAGCGACAGATCATTGCTAAACCTGACCGTAAAGTTGCCGTTCTCAGCAAAATGAATATGCCTGAATACTTCAAGGTTCAGATCCATTTTATCAAACACATTGGTTGCTTTGGACTTCATGGTTACTTTAGCAGTTGCGCGCCTGTCAGCAGCCATACCGTCCATTTTTGCGCCGGTTAACATTCCTATAACCCTGATGTCAGTGGGTGTAATTTTTTCTCCGTTAAAATCGGTAGCCGGGCCAAAGCGAAACTGCCAGAGAGATGATACAGGAGCTATGTCTTCGTAATTCTTCCGGTAGACCTGCAATTTTTTATAAAAATTTTTAACAGCTTCTTTAACAACCACCGGCAATGATGGCAACCGTTGGTCATATACATCGGGATGCAGAATTACCAGGAAGTGCATATTGAAAAGCAGGCTTGTTCCTACTGACTCGGTGCTGCAGGAGCCATCGAAACAATCCAGCAATTCATCCAGTATATTATTATTGGTTACCAGCATGGGCTGATGCCTGTGTTCAGGGATCAAAAAGTTTTTTAATGTTCCCAGGAAATCACCCGATCTTTTTTTCATGTTAAAGCCTGTTATTTATGTGGCGGGGAAAATAGGGTTATCGCTAATAAATGTAGAAGATTTTAAAGCGGTTGGTTGATAATGAAAACTTAAAATCGGCAGGCAAAACTAAAAGACATCCACAACGAAAGGATTTTGCTTTTATTGCATTTTTATACAAATAGGGAAAAAGTACAAAGGCCGGATAATGCAAAGTGGCTACAGTGCCGGATTTGGGCGTGTTTTTATTTATTAACTAACGCAGATGTGTAATTGCATTTTAGCAGCCTCCCTGGAAAGAATACTGCTGCTTATAAAAAGTTAAAATTGGCACAAACGGGTAGATTGCCCTTTAAGAATGCAGTTTCAGGATAGAGAACCAGGGAAGGCTCTCCCTCCTGGTGATGGAGTTATTAAACATTAAGGGCGAATTTAATAATAGAACCAAGCAGTGCTACATCCGTTGCTTCTATAACCAGTGTTACCGAATCGGGATCGGCCGTATCCTGGAATGATTTGAAGCCCGTTATGGCAGGTGCGAAAATTTTCACCCTGTCCTGGTGCCCTTTCAGCCATGCGTTGATGTCACCCACTTTGTGTATTATTACAGTTGTTGGAATCTTTGTGTTTTAGTAATGGTTATTGCCTGCTCTGATCGGTTTTTGGCTACCCCTTTTATTGATTTTATTATATTTCTTTTTGAATAATTAATTTATTGCTTGATTTTTTTATTATAACTAGAAATAACTCAGCCATTTTTTTTCGGGATGACTTGTTTTATAGGTATCGTACCATTTGCACAAAGGGTAGAGGCCTGCTACCACAGCCATCCAAATAGCATAAACTACCGCAATACTATAGCCTTCGCCATACACCACAAATTTCCACAGTTCTCCGGGTATTGTTTTCATGCCCTGTTGCAGGCTATGGCCCCGCGCTAAAAAGTCTGCAACATGCAGACCGCTGAGTAAATAGAAATGCAGCAGGTAAAAAAACATTGGAACCCTTCCATAAACAATAAAAATTTTTGCCAGTCTGCTGCTTGTTTTTTTTACAAGCGATAAAAAAATAAGTCCGGGCCCAATGGTAACACACAAATACAGCAGTGATGGCGGATACTTGGTGATATTAATAAATGAAAGAAAAGTAAACCAGGAATTTTTTTGTGGCGACCATGGCGCCGGGTCACCATATAGATTGACAAAACGCAGCAATGTAAAAAACAATAGTAAGCCAATGCCAATTCTTAGCAGTATTTTATTTCTTTGCGGTTCAGGATAAAGTGTAAAAATTTTGCCCAGGCAATAACCCATCATCATCAGCCCCGCCCACGGAAGAAAAGGATAAAAGATAAACAGGTGATGACCCATACCAAGGTTAACATCGCCCTGCTTGTGCAGAAAATGCCACCATACCGGCACATCGCCTCTATAATTTCGCTCTGCAAAATCAATAGCATTGTGCCCAAGTACAATCAGCAGGCCGGTTACCAGTATCACTTTAAACGGCAGGTGAATCATCAGCCCCAGTATAAACATACTGATGCCAATAGCCCACAATGTTTGTATCACAAAAAAATCGAAATGAATATCGGCTGTGGTACCAAAAGTTACCACAATCAGATCTACCAGGACCAGCCATAAGCCGCGTGTAACCAAAAAGCGGCTTAATTCGCTGGTTGTTTTTCTTCCGTGCTGCAACCATGCTGATACACCGGAGAGCAATACAAAAGTGGGTGCACACAAATGTGTAATCCACCGCGTAAAAAATAAAAGGGTCGTGGTAGTGGCCAGGTTTGTCGGGTCTTCTGTAAGTGCGGTGCTGTGAAAATAATCACGGGTATGGTCAAGCGCCATAATAACCATGATGATGCCACGTAGCAGATCAATAGATTGTATCCTGCTTTTAGTAAAAGTATTTTTTGGGTTTGGCCGGCTGATTGTACTGGCCGTAAGGGTTGTTGTCATACTGCGGTTAGGGTTATTTTTATCGCTGGTCAAGCGATTTTACAAAAAGCCACCGCTGCAAAAAGGCTGCTGCAGCGGTGGTGGTGCAGGTGATAGGTGCTCCGTTCTGTGAAAGTTGATGTTATATTATATACGGAAGATGGGTTACATGGCGGTCAGTACGCTTTTTGCAAGTTTCCATTGCCCTTTTTCTTTTACAACCGTATTGGTATAGCTACCCTTCAGGTCAATGCTTTCGCCGGCAGCATTTCTGCCTGTAACATGATAGGTGCCGGTTGAAATGGCACTGCCATCTGATTGGCTTTCTGTTTTGTCCGGTGTGATTTCAATGGTTGGCTTAATATCTGTAAAAGATTTAGCAAAATCGGCGCTGATGGCTTCGTTGCCGTTAAGCGTTGTACCATCCGTAGCTATTCTTACAGCGTCTGCCGTGTACATCATTTTTAATGCTTTGTCATCATGTTTATTGTAAGCAGCCTGGAATTTTTTAGCAAATGCAGCCATGTCTTTGGTTACATCCTGTGCCTTCGATGGAATAACAAATGCGGTGAGGAGAGCAACAGTTGCCAGCAGGCAAAGTTTAATTGTCTGTTTCATGTTAGTTGGTTGTTAGGTTAAAAATGATTGTACTGTTAAAACTACTTATTCCGCGCTTGAATAAAATTTAATTTTTGGCACCCCTTCCACCCGACATTAGTTTTTTCTTTTCTTCAGACATAACAAATGCTTTTATTTTTGCCGTGTCTTTAAGCAGGAGTACCGCGTAACGCCACAGGAATTGCGGGTGAATAATTGAGCGGATGTAAATAATGAAGTTTTTAACCAGGATGTTATTTAAGACAACAGGCGTTGCATATAAATATATTACGATTTTCTTTTATGGTAGTTGATAGTGAATATGCCATAATCATTTTGAAATGCTATTATCAATTCAACTCATTAAGCCTTCCTCCAATCTTACTTTATAAAAAAACAGCATATTTGCACTACAGGCTGCGTAAAATAAATTCAGCAGGTTATTAAATTATTATTATTTTTATTAAGTCATAAGTATTTACATTTTCGCGGCACCTGTTAGAATACCAAGACAAAACCATTGCTTATTATAACTGCCTAATGAAAGAGAACGCGTCACAGCAGGAACTTGATTTGCTTCATCGCATTCTGAAGAATGATGAACAGGCACTTGCCCTGTTGATGCGGAAATATTATACTGACCTGTATAATTATGCTGCCCGTTTCACACGCGATGATTCTTTAATAAAAGATTGCATACAGGAAGTGTTTATCAGTCTCTGGCAGCGAAGGCAGACCGTGGGTGTCATCTTATCGCCCAAATTCTATTTCCTCCGGGCCATAAAAAACAAAGTGCTGAAGTCGCTGGACAACGTTCGCCGTAAAATTGGCAACCAGGCCCTCCCGGAAGATTATGATTTCTGCCATGAGTTTTCTGTTGAGAAAATGATTATTGCCAAACAGGTATCGGAAGAAAATGCTTCCAGGCTAAAAGCAATACTGGCCCTTTTATCAAAAAGGGAAAAAGAGGTTATTTATCTTAAATATTATCAATACCTCGATAATGGACAAGTCGCTGAATTAATGAATATCAGCCGCCAGTCTGTTTATAATCTTCTTCACGAAGCCATCCGGAAACTAAAGGAACTCTGGCACCAGGAATTTGTAACCCAATAAAATTTCAAAAATAATTTTAAAAAAGCCAGTAGAAAAACTGGTTAAGGGGAACATGTATCTACAATAACTGGTTACATGAAAGATTTCAGCTTGTTCGAAATTGCGGATTTTGTTATGGATGAGGATTTTATCCGTTGGGTAAATGCTAAGAGCAAGGCTGATGATATTTCTTGGGAAAACTGGCTCAAGCGAAATCCACATAAGCATTTGATTGTTGCTGAGGCGCGAAGAATACTCGAATCTATTGGCTCAGAACAGTCCGTTATTTCGCCTGCAGTTATTGATCTGGAAATTGAAAAACTATTACAGGCTATCAACCTACATTCAGAACTGCCAGTTGAATTAAAACCTGTTTACAGGCTGTTGCCCATATGGAAATATGCTGCCGCAGCTATTTTAATAATAGGGGTACTCGGCGTTTCGGCCTGGATTTTTAGCGGGGAGAAAAAAGCGCCGGGAAAATTTGCTTATACTGCTGTTACCTCTTCCCGCCAGCTGATTGAAAATATAAATACTTCAAAAAATACAATAACGGTGCCGTTGCCAGATGGAAGTACGGTAAAATTAGCTTCCAATAGCCGCATTAGTTATGAAGATAAGTTTGACAGCATGCCAACCAGGGATGTATACCTGTCGGGCCAGGCTTTTTTTAATGTCAAAAAAAACCCCCATCACCCGTTCCGTGTTTTTGCCAATGAAATAGTAG
>JBDSOC010000279.1:0-16060 GCA_039915085.1 Chitinophagaceae bacterium | reverse complement strand
ATTATTTCTTTTAGGTGTATGGGTATGACTGCTGTAATTAGAATAGTTTAAGCGATATTCCTTAATGATATCTAAAAATTGTTGCGCTATAAGGGCGGGCACCCAGCAAGTTTATTTTCTTTTTACTATTATGCCAATCGCAAATTAAAGAAGCAGCCAGCTATTCAAAAGGGCCGGCTTTTTTTTCCAGTATTTCATGGTATTACGACAACTGCTGAGCCGGCACATCAGTCTCTTTTTATAATATTATCTCCCCACCACCGGCACAACTGGTAAACTTTCATTACCCTCTTCGCTCACAGATTGTACCGCAAAAAAATAATTGTCTTTTGAATAGGGGAGGCTGATACTTGTTTGTGAAGTAAAAATTTTCTTTTGCCATACGGCGCTGGTGGTTTCACGCATCAATACATAAAAGCCTTTGAACTTACCACTTTTTGGATTGGACCAGGAGAGCACCGTGTAATTGTCCAGTTTTTTTACATCGACTTTTACATCTTGCGGCATGGAAGGAGATTTGGCAAGATTAGCAAGATTGCAAAGATTCATACAGGTGTTTTTCCGGAGGTATTCAAAATCCATAAATTCAGTTAAGTCGCCATACTGGATACCATTTTCTTTGCGTATATCCTGGTGCTGGTGATTATAGTTTTCATTCATTTCTGTAATACGTACAGCGGTAATGCCGTTTACTACGTAAGGCGTATGATCGCCGCCACGCAGAAAGCGATCATTTCTATATACCATTACTACCTGCAGATTATCTACGTAACGTTCGCCGGTTTCTTTTACATACCTGGCCAGCTGCCGGGCCTTACCATCATTTTCTAAACCCAACTGGCGGATATTGGCAGCATTTTTATCAAGCTCATATGCAGGCAGACCCTCGCTGAAAACACGTATGCGGGTGTTGTCGGTAATATTTGTTTCGCTGCTGTTGTTGCTGCCCATAATATCATTATTTAACACAGCTTCAAGATTTCCATTTTCTTTTTTTATTTTATTGGCCATATAAGTGGCGCCCAGCAAGCCCTGCTCTTCGCCGCTCACCGCAATAAAAATGATAGTAGCCGGGAAAGAGTATTTACTCATTACACGCGCACATTCAATTACTGCTGAAGTGCCACTGCCATCATCATTGGCGCCGGGTGCATCACCGGTGCGGTCCATTACATTGGTACGCCTGCTGTCCAGGTGACCACTGATTAAAAAAATCCTGTTATCATTGGCATCGGTTCCTTTTAAAGTAGCCACCACATTGCCCAATACCAATGGCGCATCAACACGTTTGCCATCTGCAGGCAGGGTAGTGGTATCTATGATAGCTGTAAGGCGGCCTCCGGATTGTCTGGCAAATTCATTGAACTTGCTGAGTACCCACAACCGCGCAGCGCCAATGCCTCTCTTTGCGTCTGTTTGTGTACTTAATGTACTGCGCGTTCCAAATGATACCAGTGATTTTATATAAGACTGCAATGAATCTGCAGATACTTCCTTCACCATTTTTTCTATGGCAGGATCTTTCACAATGATGGTTTGCGCAGAGGAAACAATGAAACAAAATAATATAGCAATGGTAGAACTGAATTTTCTCATGTACATATAGTTTGGCAGCTAAAATTAATGCAAAGCAGGGCCACTGCTTCACCCTTTGTAAATTAATTTTTAATTGGAAAATTTAACGTGAATGCTTCTTTCGTAATATGGGTTGGTACAATCTTTTTTAAACACATGGCATCATAGGACCATAGTAATCCGTACAGAAGAACAAAATACTTACATACAGATTTATAAGGCAAGTATACTAGCTATGTACTATCGGGCGTCTTACTACTTATCACTTAAAACTTATCACTCAACACTTCCCTCAGTATCCATACTTTTCTTTCCAACGCTGGCGCAGGAATTTTCTCAATTCTTCTTCCCTTGCATTTTGGCCGGGATTATAAAATACTGTACCACTTATTTTTTCCGGGAGGTATTCCTGTTCCGAAAAATTATTTTCATAGCTGTGCGAATACTGGTAGCCTTTACCATAATCCAGGTTTTTCATTAAACGGGTAGGGGCATTCCGTATATGCAATGGTACGGGCAGATCGCCATGTTGTTGCACGGCGGCCATAGCTGCACTGATAGCAGCAACTGCAGCATTGCTTTTGGGTGAAGCTGCCAGGTAAGTAACGCACTGCGATAAAATGATTTGCGATTCAGGGTAGCCAATTTTATTAACAGCGTCAAAAGTAGTATTGGCCATTACAAGGGCGGTAGGATTGGCATTGCCGATATCTTCGCTTGCTAAGATAACCAGGCGGCGTGCTATGAATTTTACATCTTCACCGCCTTCAATCATTCTGGCGAGCCAGTACACGGCTGCGTTGGGATCGCTGCCCCTTACAGATTTAATAAAGGCAGAAATAATATCATAATGATTCTCCCCTTTTTTATCATATAGTGCAATGCTTTTTTGGGCAATGTCCATCACTTTATCATCAGTAATAACTGCTGTACCGCCCATGGCATCGGTGACCAGCTCAAGCAGGTTCAGCAGTTTGCGGGCATCTCCTCCTGAAATATTTATTAATGCAGCAGTTTCCTTTAAAGTAATTTTTTTATTGCTTAAGTGAACATCGGTTTCAATGGCATGCCTGAGTAAGCCTATTAGCTGTTTTTCATCCAGTGGCTTTAAAATATATACCTGGCAACGGCTTAGCAGTGCCGCATTTACTTCAAAAGAAGGGTTTTCTGTGGTGGCGCCTATCAGTGTAATAATTCCTTTTTCAACGGCTCCGAGCAGGGCATCCTGCTGCCCCTTATTGAACCGGTGTATCTCATCTATAAAAAGTATACAGTTGTTTTTGGTCCTGGCGGTTTCAATTACTTCCCTCACTTCTTTAACGCCGCTGCTGATAGCGCTTAGTGTAAAAAATGGCGCATTTAAAGTATGGGCAATTATATTTGCGATGGTGGTTTTACCAACACCTGGGGGTCCCCATAAAATCATAGAAGGCAGTTTGCCATTTTCTATGGCCGTGCGCAGTATACTGCCTTTGCCGGTTAAATGTTCCTGGCCTGCCAGCTCATCGAGGGTTGTTGGCCGCAGGCGTTCTGCTAATGGAGAAGTCATAGATCAAAGTAACAAAAAAAGCACCTGACAGTTCTCAAATACCATTTTTCTTACCTGATTTTTTAATGCACATACATTTTTAAAAACGCCGCTATTTTATCAAATGAATCAAGTAAATCCGGACCTGTCCATCCATGTCCGTCGGTGGGATAAAATACATACTGGTTGGGCACGCCCAGCAATTGTAATTTGTCTCTTACAATAGTCGATTGCGCGGGAGGAACCAGTGGATCTGCACCCCCATGCAATAACAATGTGGGCGGGGACTGGGCGGTAATAAAATTGTAAGGACTGGATTGCTGGTACAATCCCGGGTTAAGTGATGGGATAGTTCCTGTAACATTCAATAACAGCAATGAAATCAATGGGTTGTTTGAATTGTATAAACTGGTTAAATCAGAAGGCCCGAAAAAAGACACAACTGCTTTTGGCTTTACAGGGCTGGTATTCTTGTAAGATTGCAATAATGCAAGATGTCCGCCTGCGCTGGCACCAAGAAAAACCCATTTATCAGAAACCAGGTATTCTTTCCTCTTATTGTAGACAAATTCAGCCGCTGCTTTTACATCATTCTCCTGCACAGGAAAAAGATTTTGGCCATTGGCAAACAGGCGGTAATTAATATTAACGATTGCATAGCCGGGTAACAGCGTTTGAACATAGGAAACCGAAGCAGTGAAATCGGCTTTATCGCCTTCATTCCAGCCACCGCCATGAATAAGAAAAATGAGTTTTGTACTGTCAGTTGAGCGGTTGGCGGGCAGGTAAATATCCATTTTCTGTTTAGCATCTGAACCATAACTCACATCGGTCATTGCACTGGCAGGCTGGTTATTGCCATTGCCGCTATCCACAGATTTCTTGCAGGCAGTAAACACCAACAGGGCTGAAAAAAAGATTATAATTCGCATGAGATTTCTTTGTGTATTAACGTAACTAACTGTAATACAGATGTGAAAATTTTCAAAAAGTAATGTTATTTCCGGAAGGTATAGTCAATCTATTGTCAGCATGCATCCTGTTAGTTTAGGCCGATCGTATTAATACGAAGCCAATACATAAATTTTTCCCCACAATAACATACATGTTAACATTTAATCAATTTTTAATCTTTATATTACAATAACTAAAAACTTTTTTATGGGAAATACGATGCTGCGCAGGCAATTTCTAAACCGCCTGGCAGCCAAAAGCAACAACCCCATTCCCCAAACCGTAGAAAAAAGTTTTAACGAAGACATATCTCTGCCTGGTGTTTTAAGAACCGCCGGTGCCCTGTCTGGAATTGCTCCCTATGCCGGTACATGGACAGAAAAAGAAATGATTCATCTGTTAAGGCGTATCACATTTGGGGCATCCAAAACCACCGTAGATGAAATAAAGGGAATGTCTGTCAGTGCTGCTATTGATTACCTGGTTGACAAACCGGTACAACCATCAACCACACCTGTAAATAATTATACTGCAGGTGGCGGAACAGATACCGGGGGCGTTGCTTTTGGCAGTTCATGGGTTGATGCAGGTTTGCCAGATCCGGTGGATCCTCCGGCACCTGCGCCCGCAGTGAAGCAACAATTAATCAGTAACCGTTACAATAATTCATTTAAGCCCTGGTGGATAGGCCAGATGATTACGCAAAAAACGCATGTGGCTGAAAAGATGCATTTATTCTGGGTTAATCATTTTAGTGTAAATACAAAAGACCGTAATCTGCCCAAAGCAATTTTCCAGTTCCATAAAACATTACGCAATTATGGGCTGACCAATTTCAGGGATTTGGTTAAACAGGTAACCATTGATCCCAACATGCTGTATTTTTTAAGTGGGTACACCAATGTGAAAAGTGCGCCCAATGAAAATTATGGCCGCGAGCTGCAGGAATTATTTATGGTAGGAAAAGGACCGGACTCACATTATTCAGAAGACGATGTGAAGACAGCCGCAAAAGTTTTAACCGGGTGGAGGGTAACACCCAACGCCGCAGATGCTACCTATTCAAGCACCTTCACTCAGAATAACCACGATACCAGTGACAAGCAGTTTAGTGGTTTCTATAATAATACTTTAATAAAAGCAGATAAGGTTAATGGCACTACCGAGACGGATGCACTCATAGATATGATTTTAAAAACCAATGAATGTGCAAAATTCATTGTGAGAAAATTATATGTTTGGTTTGTATACAGCAATATCACAGACGATGTCGAGACAAATGTTATTACTCCCCTTGCAGATGTTTTCAGGAAAAGCAACTATGATATACCAACAGTCCTGAAAGCACTGTTTAAAAGTGAACATTTCTTTGATACCGTTAATTTTGGCACCATTATTAAAAGCCCGGTTGATTTATATATTGGTATGGTGCGTGAATTTAAGATAGCACTTGCTGCCTCGCCGGTAGATGTACAATATCTCCACTGGAAAAATTTTTCCGATAAATGCACCGCTGAATCACAAAGTATAGGAGACCCGCTGGATGTGTCAGGATGGTCGCCTTACTCAGAAGATCCATACTACAGAAAATGGATTTCTGCTTCCAGCCTGCAGTTAAAAATAAAAAATCTGAAAGCCTATGCCGGAACAGGGGTTAATATTAATGGCATAAAAATATTGATTGATTCCATTGCTTTTAATAAACAATTTCTTGATGCAGGAAACCCTGATAAAGTAGTCAGCAATCTTATACTGTACCTGTTGCCTGTTGATTTAACAGCAGAACAGAAAGCCTACATGAAAGGAGAGTTGTTGAACCACCAGGTAAACGATGCTTACTGGACAGGCGCCTGGAATGATTACCTGGCCAATCCCACCAATACCACTGCACTGGGGCTTGTAAAAAAGCCGCTTGATACACTGGTAGGATACATTACCGGGCTGGCTGAGTATTTATTGTATTAATCATTAAAGCAAGAACATGAAACGTAGACAATTTTTACAGGCGGCGCCGATGATGACACTGCCGCTACTTATAAAAGGATTTACTGTACAGGCCATGGAGTCAACGCCGCTTCTTCATTTGCTTGGCCAGCAATCGCTGGTAAATGGAAGGATACTGGTATTGATACAACTGAATGGCGGCAATGATGGCCTGAATACAGTCATTGCACTTGATCGTTATACTGAACTCACCAATGCACGTTCCAATATATTGATATCATCAGACAAAGTATTGAAATTAAATAATACTACGGCAACTGGCCTGCATCCTGCTATGACGGAGATGCAAAGCATGTATAATAATGGCATAATGAATATTGTACAGTCGGTGAGTTATCCCAATCCAAGCTTTTCTCATTTCAGGGCAGCAGATATATGGTTAACCGGTTCAAAATACAATGAATACCTGAGCACGGGCTGGCTGGGCCGCACCATTGATGCAGAATACCCGGACTATCCTGCTGTATCTCCAATTGGTGATGACCCGCTGGCCATACAGATTGGTACGCAGGCATCTACCATGACGCAGACAAGCGAGACCAATGCCGCTTTTACAATTCCCAACCTGAGTTCATTTAATAATTTTACCAGTGGCCAACCGCCTGTTTTATCACACACACCTTATAATGACCAGCTAAGTTTCTTACGCCTTTCTCAGTTCCAGACAAGTAAGTCCATAAAAGTTATACAAGATGCAAGTTTAGCAGGTAAAAATTCGGTTATTTATCCCACCGGCAATACGCTTGCTACCAACCTGAGTATTGTTGCCAAATTGATCAGCGGCGGATTAAAGACGCCTATTTACATTGTTAATCATCCAAATAGTTTTGATACGCATACCGGCCAGGTAGATCCCACAGATCACGGTAAAGGCAACCATGCTACTTCTTTGGGTCTTTTATCACAGGCAATTGATGCCTTTCAAAAAGATCTGAAAGGAATAGGTGCCCAGGACAGGGTAACTGGTATGACTTTTACAGAATTCGGAAGACGTATTAAATCAAATGACAGTGTTGGTACTGATCATGGTACTGCTATACCTATGTTCTTTTTTGGTACGAAGGTAAACCCTGCTATTACCGGCAGCAGTCCCGTATTGCCAGCCACTGCAACCGTAAGCGACCAGATACCGATGCAATTTGATTTCAGGCAGGTGTACTCTACTGTTTTGCGGGATTGGTTTCAGTTGACCGATGCAGAACTGCAGTCTGTTTTTATAAATGCTACTTTTACTTCATTGCCAATTTTTAACCAGGCAGCTTTGCCGGTTACTATATTAGCGTTTACAGGTAACTGGAAAAATGGAGAAGTTTCATTGCAATGGACTACTGACAAAGAAACAAATATTGATTATTACCAGGTGCAACGCTCAGAGGATGGCGTTAGCTTTAACAATATGGGTTTTGTTACAGCGCTGAATGTTACCAGTAAACACGATTATACTTTTTATGATAGCAGCCTGCAGCAATCCTATTATTACTATCGTGTAAAAGTGGTGGAGAAATCAGGAATCATAAAATATACTTCCGTTCTGTTGCTTAAAGATGCCCAGGTAGTAAAAGGAGTAAGGGTGAAAATATTGCCCAATCCTATTGATAACTGGTTTACAACTTCCTTCCAGGATAAAGTAACCGGCAACATTGCGGTACGCATGCTTGATTTATCCGGTAAAGAAGTCTGGAAAGGAGAGCAGCACGCCAATGATGCTTATAATCTTACGTTTACTATTAATAAGCATGTTATGCCAGGGGTATATGTAATCCAGGTGCGTGAAGGAGACTATGAGGCATCAACAAAAGTTTTACTGCGGTAACTTTTTAAATTTTGCGTGTGTATAAATAATATGGGTTGTATCAGATTGATATAAGCCATTTTTATTTACTATACAGTTAATTAAACACTGCATACGATCATCAGCAAAGTACAAGCTGCGCATATAAATGCTTAAGTGTTTCCCTGGTATCGTTACATAAACCAGTATGTGTTTTTGAAGTTTGTACCACCGTGCTGCGTGTAGCAGTTAACCAGCGGAAACGATCTGCAACCGGTAGTTTTCCAATTGGCCCGCTGTCTTTGGTACCAGCACAAATTTTTTCAAAAGCCTGCAGGTACTGACCAACTTCAGGAATATCCAATTCACAGGCAAATGCCTTTATGCGTTCGCTATCAAGATGAAACAACACTTGTAAAAATTTTTGTTGCGGGCAATACAGCACTACTCCCACATTGAGAAATTCTTCCCGTTCCACTTTTGGAACAATACGAAGAACGGCGTATTCAAATAAATATTTCTCTTGCATGCTGTGCTTCTTTTACAAAAATGGCTGAATTTGCGATGCGTAATGTTAAAAAGCGGATATAAGCTTCACGGTGTTCATCAGCTGATGTAAATGGCGCATCAACCATCAGCCATTCATCAGGTACCAGGGAAACTATAGAACGTATCTTTTCTGCAGTAAGTATCGATCTGAACTTTGCATCCACGGAGACCAGTTCGCCGGCACGTGGCAACAGTACATGATCTTTAACGTGTGTAAAAGGCCGCAGCGCCTGTTCCTCCCAATTTTGCCATGCATGATGAAAATACAGGGAAGCACCATGATCAATCAACCATAATTCTTTGTACCATAAAAGCATGTTTGTATTACGGTATGTGCGATCTACATTGGTGATAAAACAATCCAGCCACACTACCTGTGAAGCAAGTAACGAATCAATACTGCTGACTGTTGGATCAAAAGTGATAGAGCCGGACAAATAATGGAGGCCGATATTAAGCCCTACACTCGCCTTTAGTAAATCCTGTATTTCTTCATCGGGTTCGGTGCGGCCAAAAGCAGTATCAAGTTCAGCAAATACGATTTCAGGAATTTTTAGCCCAAGCGCACGGGCAATCTCACCTCCAATGAGTTCAGCAATCAGCGATTTTGGCGCCTGCCCCGCACCGCGGAATTTGATCACGTATAAAAAATCATCGTTTGCTTCCGCAATAGCAGGCATAGAGCCACCCTCGCGCAATGGTGTAACATACCTTGTTACATGAACTTTTCTGATAGCCGGTAAGGTCTCTTTCAACGTTTTGTAATTTGAAATGTCTGCGGGGATAACAGTTCTGCCGGAGTACACAGCTGTCTGTCCGGTAAGGACAAAAATAGTATTATCTGCGTTTGAACAATTAATAATATCAGGAAGGGATAATGGGTATAGTAAGACAGCTGTTTTTTTCCAGTACTTTCTTTTACCTTCAATCATTATTTTAAAAAATAACAGTAATAATTTTAAAGGACCAAGAATAACAAATATGATTATTGAACCCAGAATGCGCGGATTTATTTGCCTGACAGCCCATCCAAAAGGATGCGGACAAAATGTACTTAACCAGGTTGACTTTATAAAATCAAAGGGAACAATTGAAGGACCAAAAAGAGTACTGGTGATTGGCGCTTCCACCGGCTTCGGACTGGCTTCAAGAATTACCAGTGCCTTTGCATTAAACGCTGCCACTATCGGGGTGTTTTTTGAAAAGCCGCCATCAGAAAACAAAACGGCTTCACCTGGCTGGTACAATACTGCAGCTTTTGAGGAACAGGCACACAAGGCAGGGTTGTATGCAAAAAGTATTAATGGGGATGCTTTTTCAAATGAAATAAAACAAAAAACAATCGAATTAATTAAAAAAGATCTGGGGCAGGTAGATTTGATAATATACAGTTTAGCTTCTCCTGTAAGAACACATCCCGTTTCAGGAATTACGTACAAATCCGTATTAAAGCCAATCGGGACACGCTTCAAAAATAAAACGGTTGATTTTCATACTGGTGTTGTTTCTGAAATTGCTATTGAGCCATGTAATGAAGAAGAAATACAAAATACCATAGCAGTAATGGGGGGGGAAGATTGGGCCATGTGGATAGATGCGCTTAAAAAAGAAAACCTGCTTGCCAGTAAAGCAATTACTGTTGCGTATTCATACATTGGCCCGTCACTTACCGAAGCCGTATACCGCAAAGGAACCATTGGACAGGCAAAAGATCATTTGGAATCTACTGCTTTTGCTATTACCGATTCGCTGAAGGATATTGGAGGCAGGGGATATGTATCTGTTAACAAGGCATTGGTTACACAGGCCAGTTCAGCCATTCCTGTTATTCCGCTGTACATTTCTTTATTGTATAAGGTGATGAAGCAGGAAGGAATACACGAAGGCTGTATTGAACAAATACAAAGATTGTTTAAAGACAGGTTATATACCAATGCTGCAATATCCGTTGATGAAAAGGGAAGAATAAGAATAGACGACTGGGAATTGCGCGACAATATCCAGGCAAAAGTGGCTGCATTATGGAGTGATGCTACCACAGCATCTTTGCCATCAATTGGTGACCTGGAAGGTTACAAAAAAGACTTTTATAACTTGTTTGGCTTTAAAGTGGATAAGGTCAATTATACAGAAGATGTAAATGAAATGGTTGCAATACCAGGTCTTGTATAAGCTTCTTTTAAATGATGCAGGGTTATACCAGTAACAATAAAATTAAATTGACAGAACAATGAAGCGAAGGCCGCAGCAATAAATTCCCCTTCGTAAAATGATACGCAGCAATGGCAAAAAACAATGTAAAGAACCGGGTAATTATTCCAGCCTCCTCTATACATTTTTTAAAATCATTAAAAAATAATAACAACCGCGATTGGTTTAACAGCAATAAAGACAGATTCCTGGAAGCGCAGCATTCGATAGAACTTTTTGCAGATGCTTTATTGGCAACGCTCAATACACATGACATGATTGAAACACCATCGGGAAAAAAAAGCCTGCATCGTATTTACAGGGATACACGCTTTTCGAATAATAAGATACCATATAAGATCAATTGGAGTGGCAGTTTTACCAGGGCCACTAAATTGCGGCGGGGTAGTTATTATTTTCACATACAACCTGGTAATAGTTTTATTGCAGGAGGCTTCTGGGGCCCCGGCCCGCAGGATTTGAAACGCATACGTGATGATATTGCTTTTGATGACGCACCATTAAGAAAAATAATAAAAAGTAAATTGTTCGTTTCACATTTTGGCACTTTGCTTGGAGAACAGTTGAAAACGACGCCAAAAGGATTCAATGCTGCTGATAAAGCCATTGATTTGCTCCGGTATAAGCAATTCCTGGTCAGGCGCAACTTTACTGACAAGGAAGTGCTGAGTGAAAATTTCCTGGAAGAAGCCAGTCTTACGTTTACATATATGCGACCGTTTTTTAATTATATGAGTGAAGTCCTGTCTGCAGATGTTAACGGAATCATTGCATAGATATGTTCGGTCTTATGCCTGAATACCTGGTTTACATACTGCTTAAAGCAGATATGGTTGTGTTTTTTATACTGGTCTGTGTTATAATCCCTGCATTATTGATTTGATGTTTGTACCCGGTTTTTTAATGAGGCGACACATTAATTGTACGTGCGCAACGCATCTGTATAACCCAGGGATCTCAATATTTTCTTTAACCCATCTATATTCATGGTGAGTCCTGTTTCTGCATCCGGGTGGGTATCTTCATTAATAATACCAATGGGGCCTTTGTAATTGCTTTCTGCTATAAGACGAATCATTTCCTGTTCACTATCGCCCTTGCCTACTGGAACAATTTTACCGGGCTTTCCATTTTTCAGACCCGCAATATTTAATGCGATTAGATGCGGCAATAGCTTTGGAAAAAAGCTGGGGAAACTATCAATCTGATCTTCTGCATGATTAAAATTATACACTATCCCAACATTTTTCATATTCACATAGGCAAGAATGGCAAGCATATTTGCAGGCTCACCAAACCAGCCATTGTGATTATATAATCCAACAGTACAGCCAATTCCGCTGGCCCTTCTTGCCATTATCTTCACCATGTCTCCCACATATTTTACTTTCTCCTCCTGTGATTTATTTTTTAACCCTTCCTCTGATGATCCGTATGACCACCATAATTGCGTTTTGGTATTTCTTTTTTCCAACTGGTTCATTATATCGTTATAATGTTTATTGAAAACTGGATTAGGACCGTAAGGCATCCAGAAAGCCTGCAGCTGAATGCTGTGACGTTTTAATGTATCCATTTCATCACCAGCTGATGCTATATGCCCCTCCCGCCAGTCGTAAGCAAACTTTGTAATGCCCAGTTTATTGAGCATTTGCGCCCGTGCCGATGGCGATCTTTTCATGGTATCGTAAGGGACAATGCACCATGCAATAAGATTCTTCTTTGAAAAAACTTTGCCGTTTTTGGGAACATCTTGTTTTTTGACAGAATATAGCAATACCAGTAAGGATAAAAAAATTAGTTTATGCATAAATGGAGTCCTTTTATTTTTTGAATAAGCCGCTTCTCACTTATAAAATTTATAATAATGCAAAATAAGGAAAATGGAAAGGAGTCGTTGTAAAATTGAATGTATGGGCGGATAAAAAAAACCGGTTTTTGAACCAAGCACCCGTTCTTAATTGCATAAAATAAATTTATTTTTTAATAAGTATTATTTGTATCCGGAAAGAAATCAGCGCATGGTCTATTTATGGCTTGCAAAGTGAAAACTTTATCAGCGCAAAATATAATAGCCATTCTTTGCGTAGTTCTGTAGCGCATAAGCAGCATGCAGGAACATGTGATCATAACTTTCGGTACGTTTTACACCCAGGGTATGTGCGTTATATTACGACAACATGAACACCCTGATTCGGCTAAAGTGGGAATTATGTAACTAATTAAAATATTGTTATAACAAACAACTCTTCCGGATTTGTTACCTTGTCGCATTGCTGAAGAAAGTGGAATATCAGCTTGTTCGCATCGACCTGGATGATATCCTTTATTTTGAAGGGTTAAAGGATTATGTAAGGGTTGAACTGAAGAATGTGGGAAAAGCCATTTTATCGCACACCAGCCTGAATGCACTCGAAGAAAAATTACCCGCGAAACGTTTCATACGCGTGCATCGTTCGTATATCGTCTCGCTGGATAAGATTACATCCATGACCAAAAGCTCGATCCTGGTTGGCAAAAAACTGATCACTATTGGCGACCAATATAAAGATGCTTTCATGCAGTTTACCGGGAAATGGATTTGAGAAACTGCAGCGACGAAAAATATTCAATTGATCAATCCTGTGGAAAACTTATTGTTGCTACCCTTACATCCAATAAAAAACGTAAGTAAATGAAAGAACTCATTCAATATTTGAATGGGTTAATAATATGCGTTCTACTTTTTATCTGCATAAAGTACCTGAAAGTAATTGAGCCGGAGCGGATGATATATACGCTGTTCAATGCTGCAATAGCGTTTCCTCCGTATATTTATCTCCTGTAAATAAAATATTTCCCATGAAATTTACCTTGTTTTTTCTCGGTCTCGCCGCAGCATTTTGCTCACCTGTGAAACAACTTATCATTACTGACAGGGTTGTGGTCACCGGCCCCATAAAAACCGGGGCAGATCAAACTGAATTATATGTCCCTTTTTTAAAAGGGAAGCGCGTGGCAATGATGGCTAACCAAACGACCATCATTGGAAAAACGCATCTTGTTGATTCTTTACAAAAAATGGGTGTAAAGATTGTCAAGGTGTTTGGACCTGAGCATGGTTTTCGCGGCAATAAAAGCGCTGGTGAGAGTATGGGTGATGAAATCGATTCGGCCACCGGCATTCCTTTAATATCACTGTACGGGAAGAAAAATAAACCTACGAAAGAAGACCTCGCGGACGTGGATGTGCTGGTATATGATCTGCAGGATGTCGGCGTTCGTTTCTATACCAACATCAATGCGCTGTCCCGGTTGATGGAAGCCTGCTTTGAAAACGGTAAGGAATTATTAATCCTTGATCGCCCCAATCCCAATGCCTACCTCATCGATGGGCCGATACTGGATATGAAATACAGATCAGGCATCGGGATGTTTCCTATCCCGATGTCACATGGTTTGACAGTGGCTGAATTTGCACAAATGGCCAATGGTGAAGGATGGTTGGCGAACAAAGTAAAATGCAAATTACGTATTGTGAAAGTTGCCAACTACAATCACGACATGCCCTATACCCTGCCCGTGAAACCCTCACCTAATTTGAATTCGCAACAATCGATCATGCTGTATCCTTCTACCTGTATGTTTGAAGGAATCTATATTAACCATGGCCGCGGTACGTATTCTCCTTTCGCGGTGTTGGGCAGTCCTGATTACAAAGGCATTTATTCATTTTCCTTTACGCCAACCGGAATCAAAGGCATGGCGGAGACACCCATCTTTATGGACACCGTTTGTTACGGTCTTGATTTACGTAATTATGATGTAGCGCTGCTGCGTAAAAGCAAACAGATCAATTTGCAATGGATCATGGAATTGTACAAGGCGCATCCACACAAAGAAAAATTCTTTGAACGACTAAGCAACCAGATGAACTCCATCGAAATCCAGGTTGGTTCCGGTGAATTCCGCCAACAGATTATCAATGGTGTCTCAGAAAAAGATATTCGTGCAAGTTGGGAACCAGGTCTGAGCCAGTATAAAGAAATGAGAAAAAAATATTTGTTGTATGATTAACGGGCATATTGTAAAATAAATGTTGAGAAAATAGTAATGATATTCTTCTTTTGCTACTTCAGCTTTTTTCGCAACCAGGCTCTTACCGGTTCATCGTACAACTTTAAACTTGCATAAGCCAACACGATAGCTCCTGAAAATGTGAGCAGTGCATATGGCCAGGCCTGCCATAATGTAATGCCGCTTTGATCGCTTACCCATGCCACGTAAAAATAGACAAGCACATAATGCGTCATGTATAAGGGATAGGAAAGATTGCCGAGGAACTTGCAAATTTTATCTTCCGTTTTACTACGCACCACAGCACTGGCACCGATATATACAATTAGTGGAAAGACAATAATGATGCAAAAAGCTTCATACAAACCATTCATCCAGAAATGTTCTGCACCGCCTATTCTTGGCATAAGCAAAACAGCCGCAACCAGCAGGCTACACCATAAAAAAGCATTTTTGATATATACTGGCCGTGCTACCCGGGATAAAAGCAAACCGGCAAAAAATGGAAATATCGTACGTGTTATGCCAATACGCATATGTTCGGTATTAAATGTCCAGCCACCGGTAACGTCTCCGTTAGCATTAGTAACAGCAAAATGCAAAAGAACTGCACCTGCCAATACTACAAAACAAGCCAATGCTTTATTAGATAGTTTCCTTAGCCCCAGTGCGTAGAGAATATTGGCTATATACTCGAAGAATAGTGACCAGCCAACACTATTGAGAGGATGCATTTCTTCCCAGCCGCGTATATCCATAGAAAGTGGGATGGGTATAATCGTATAACCTATCAGCATAACCACGATTAGCTTCCATACAGGAACTGTATGAATGAGTGGCCAGATGGTTGAATCGGTAAAGTAAAAGCTTATGGCGCCGAGCGTCATGCCTAATACAACAAGTGGTTGCAGCCGCTCAAACCGGCGCCGAAGAAAGCCGCGGATAGTTAATTTTTCCCATCTGTCATCGTATGCATAACCAATTACAAAGCCGGATAAGAGAAAGAAAAAATCAACTGCCAGGTAACCATGGTTTACAACATTGTCGAGGTGACTGCTGGCAAGTGGCTCAGCAAGGTGAAAGAATACCACGATAATAGCTGCTACACCCCGAAGTCCATCTAAAATTTGATAATGCGGCTTTGTGCCTAGTTTGTTATTGTCCATTACTTTAAATCATTCTATCCAGGTCTTACTGCTTTTAAATTCCCGTCGTATTCAGTCCTATGTTGAAAGGAAAATGTCTCTATGTAATCAAATTTTAGATTGTTAATGTAATCTACTGATGATATGTATTTATACGATGTCTCCATATACCTGCGTCTAATGGAGTTGAAGTATTTGAAGGCAGATAATTCATTGAACATTTACGCCGGCACAAAATACCCATTTAAAAATATATTTTTTGAAGTT
>JBDSOC010000229.1:0-11373 GCA_039915085.1 Chitinophagaceae bacterium | reverse complement strand
GAACAAACTTGTGGTGCATAGTGCCATAGACAATTTGTTAAAAGGTGCCAGCGGTCATGCTGTGCAGAATATGAACCTGATGTTTGACATTGACGAAACCGCAGGGTTGAAATTGAAAGCGATCGGGTTTTAAGTGTTAAGTTGTAAGTGGTAAGTGGTAAGTGGTAGGTACGTTATCGCTAAGTTTGTGATATGCAAAATTATAAAGATTTGAAAGTTTGGGAAAAAGCACATTTGTTTACGCTGAGCGTCTATGATAATACACGTTGTTTTCCGAAAGAAGAAGTGTATGGTTTGACAAATCAACTCCGACGGGCTGCTTTTTCAATACCGGCAAACATTGCAGAAGGGTGTGGAAAAAACACTAAAAATGATTTTGCAAATTTTTTAAACATAGCATTGGGTTCCGCTAACGAATCGGAATATTTTTTGATCCGGTCAAAAGATTTACGTTACCTCGCCCAGGATGTATATGATATATTGTTCAATTGTATAAATGAAGTAAAAGCAATGCTGATTGCACTTATAGGTAAAGTGAGGGCATAGCTTATTACTTATAACTTAAAACTTATGACTTTATTCGACGTTTATCCGCTCAACGACATTACCATTGTAAAAGCACAGGGCTCTTATGTCTGGGACGATAATGGTGTGCAGTATTTAGATATGTATGGTGGTCATGCAGTCATTAGTATTGGACATACTCACCCTCATTGGGTAAGGCGAATTGAAGAGCAGTTGAATAAAATTGCTTTTTATTCTAATTCAGTGCACATACCCCTGCAAAAAGAACTGGCGGCCAAACTGGGTAAAATAAGTGGTAAAGAAGATTACCAGTTGTTTTTAATCAGCAGTGGTGCAGAAGCTACAGAGAATGCTATTAAACTGGCTTCTTTTCATAATGGAAAGAAAAAAGTAGTGGCCTTTAAAAAATCCTTTCATGGCAGAACTTCTTTGGCTGTAGCAGTTACTGATAATCCGGCTATTATTGCACCGGTGAATGAAACAGACAATGTTATTTTTTGCCCTTTCAATGATGAAAAAGCTTTGGAGAAAATCTTTACTGAGCAGGGCAAAGAAATTTCATCTGTAATTATAGAAGGCATACAGGGCGTAGGAGGTATTAATGTAGCGGAAGACAAATTCCTGCAAAAAATACGTTCTCTTTGTGATCAGTACAACGCAGTATATATTGCTGATAGCGTGCAATGTGGTTATGGCAGAAGCGGCCAGTTTTTCTCTCACGATGCCGCTGGTGTAAATGCAGATATTTATACGATGGCGAAAGGAATGGGCAATGGTTTTCCGGTGGCAGGTATTTTAATTGCCCCGCACATACAACCCAAACATGGTATGCTGGGTACTACCTTTGGCGGTAATCAGCTGGCTTGCGCGGCGGCATTGGCCGTGCTGGAAGTAATTGAAGAAGAAAACCTGATTGAAATGGCCAGGCAGCGCGGTATGTACATTAAAAACAGGCTCAAAACAATTGATGGTATTGAAAATATAAGAGGACGTGGCCTGATGATTGGTTTTGATGTTCCACCTGAACTGAAAGACTTACGCAAGAAGTTACTCTATGATTTCAATATTTTTACCGGGGAAGCAAAACCAAATATAATCAGGTTGCTGCCATCGCTGGCCATCAGTAAAAAACAAACCGATGAATTTTTAGAAGCATTGCAGGAAGCGATTGAGGAGATAAAAAGTCAGAAAGCGGTAACGGCTTAGTCGTGGGGAAAAGCGTAAACCATGAGGCGTCAGACCTGAGAATGCAGAACGCCTGCTCTCATGTAGGACTTCGGATTGGCCGCTCACAATTAACGCCTTGGCGGCTCAAGACATATTCAATCAGTCAAAAAAATAAACAAGCCATTGAATAAATTCATTTCCGTTCATGATGCAGGTAACATCAATGCCCTGGTGCAAAAAGCACTTGCTTACAAAGCCGCGCCATTAAAGGATAAAGCATTGGGTAATAACAAACGTATCGGATTGTTATTTTTAAACCCGAGTATGCGTACCCGCTTAAGTACGCAACTGGCAGCACAGAATTTGGGTATGGAAGCAATTGTATTCAATGTTGGACAGGATGGATGGGCACTTGAGTTTGAAGAAGAAGCTATCATGAGCGGCAGTACCGTTGAGCACGTAAAAGATGCCGCGCCTATACTGGGGAAATATTTCGATATACTTTGTATCCGCACATTTCCATCCCTCAAAAACCGCGATGATGATTACAGTGAATTGTATATTAAGCAGTTTATTAAATATGCAGGCATTCCCGTGGTGAGTCTTGAAAGCGCAACCCTGCATCCTTTACAAAGTCTTACCGACATTATTACCATTACAGAAACATTTAAAGAAAAAAGAAGGCCCAAAATTGTATTAACATGGGCACCACATGTAAAACCATTGCCGCAATGTGTGGCCAATAGTTTTTCACAATGGATAAATGCCTGGGGTGAAGCTGATTTTGTGATTACACACCCCGGGGATTATGAACTGGATGAAAGTTTTACAAAAGGTGCAGTCATTACCCATAACCAGGATGAAGCATTGAAAGATGCTGATTATGTATATGTAAAAAACTGGAGCACGTTTAATGATTATGGCAGGATATATTGCAATGATCCGGCGTGGATGCTGACAAACAAAAAATTGCAGTTAACCAATAATGCTAAAGTAATGCATTGCCTGCCTGTAAGAAGAAATGTTGAACTGAGCGATGAAATCCTGGATGGCCCAAACAGCATTGTAACACAGGAAGCAGCCAACCGTGTATGGGCTGCACAAGCTGTATTGAGTGAAATATTGAACCTTCAAATCCCATAATTATCTCTGAGTATAAAATCCAGAGATCCAAAAAATCTGTTGCATTGGAAGATTCTTCAAAAATAATTACACAGTTACCAGCTTCCCCTCCAGGAGGCGGGGGCGAAAAATTATTTATTATAAAGATTGGCGGGAACGTAATTGATGACGAAAAAACCCTTTCCTCATTTCTTAATGACGTGGCCGCAATAAAAGGTAAAAAAATATTGATACATGGGGGTGGTAAAATTGCCTCTAAAATAGGAGAGCAGTTAGGTATTGCTTCCAGTTATGTAAACGGGCGGCGCATTACAGATGCTGCTACCATTGATTTGGTAACAATGGTCTACGGTGGATTGGTGAATAAAAAAGTGGTAGCACAATTGCAATCAAAAGGCTGTAATGCCATTGGGTTAACGGGGGCAGATGCCAATATTATTCCGGCGGAAAAAAGACCGGTGAAAGAAATTGACTATGGTTTTGTGGGGGATATAAAGCAACATGAAATAAATACAGGCAATCTTTTTTTATTACTTGATAATGATCTTACACCTGTGTTTGCACCACTAACGCATGATGGGAAAGGCCAGGTGCTGAATACCAATGCTGATACCATTGCAGCTGCGCTGGCCGTAGCTTTATCAAAAAAATATTCCGTACGGCTGATCTATTGTTTTGAAAAAAAAGGCGTGCTTGAAAATGTGGAAGACGATAACTCAGTCATCCGGGTAATAACAAAAGAAATTTATAAAGATTTGCTTGATCAGCATACATTGTTTGATGGGATACTCCCCAAAATTGATAATGCGTTTGCTGCTATCGGCAATGGTGTAAAAGAAGTAATGATTGGAGATGCCAGGGATCTTTTGAAGAACGTAACGGATGAGACGGCAGGGACCCTGATCATTAATTAAGGGAATGTTATACCGGATGTGTATTTATTTAATAGGGATTAATAAATCGTGAGACGTCAGGCGTCAATCGTGACAACCTCACGCCTCACGTTAAAGAAAACCACATGAACCATTCTACTGACATGCTTTTTGAAAAAGCAGTTGTGTTATTAAAACAACTGATAAGCACGCCTTCTTTTTCAAAAGAAGAAAATGACACTGCTGAACTGATCACCCGTTTTTTGCAGGATAATGGCATTGCATATAAACGTGTGGGTAATAATGTCTATGCAAAGAATGCACATTATGATGAGCGCAAACCATCCGTTCTTTTAAATTCTCATCATGATACAGTAAGGCCCAACAAAGGCTATACCATGGATCCTTTTATACCAATAGAAAAAGATGGTAAATTATTTGGCCTCGGCAGCAATGATGCAGGTGGTTGCCTGGTATCGCTGATGGCAACTTTTTTATATTATTATAACCAGACAGATATTAATCACAACGTTGTTTTTGCGGCCAGTGCCGAAGAAGAAATCAGTGGTGTAAATGGTATAGAACTGGTGCTTCCCTACCTGGGTAATATAGATTTTGGTATTGTAGGAGAGCCCACTAAATTAGAAATGGCCGTTGCAGAACGTGGGTTGATGGTAATTGACTGTACGGCTGCCGGGCGTTCTGGTCATGCGGCACGCAATGAAGGGGAGAATGCTTTATACAAAGCGATTGATGATATTACCTGGATTAGGAATTACCGTTTTGATAAAATAAGTGATTTGCTGGGCGAATCAAGGATGACGGTAACTATTATTGAGACGGAGAACAAACAGCACAATGTGGTGCCTTCTCAATGCAAGTATGTAATTGATGTACGGGTAAATGAGTTGTATACTTTTGATGAAATACTGGATGCACTGAAACTAAACCTGCAAAGTCAGTACAAGCCACGTACCACGCGCATGAAATCAACTTCTATTCCGCTTGATCACCCGCTGGTAAAGGCCGGCATCAGCATGGGAAAAGGATATTACGGATCACCCACCACTTCTGATAAAGCATTAATGCCGTTTGCGGCTTTAAAAATGGGCCCCGGTGACAGCGCCCGCAGCCATACTCCCGATGAATTTATCTATCTTGAAGAAATTAAGGGCGGTATTGAAACCTATATCAAACTATTAGAACACATTCTTTAAACCCTGCTCCTTAGTTTATGTGTACTGTAAAAATTAATATTTATAAAAATGGCAAATAGGGATGTAACAAACGCCCCTTCGGGCCAGCCCGTGCCGGCAGGGCCGGGAAGCGGGGGTAAACTCTGGCAGAAAAATATTGTGTCGCTGCAGGAGGTAGAAAAATTTACGGTTGGTAATGATCGTGAGATGGATATATACCTGGCTGCATTTGATGTATTGGGATCACTGGCGCATACGCACATGCTGGAAACAATCGGGTTGCTTACAAAAAACGAAAGAGAGCAGTTGCATGCTGCACTGAAAGATATCTATAAACAAATAAAAGAAGGCCGGTTTGTATTGGCAGAAAATGTTGAAGACATCCACTCGCAGGTAGAATTATTGCTTACAGAAAAACTGGGAGATACTGGTAAAAAAATTCATAGCGCCCGCAGCCGCAACGACCAGGTGTTGGTAGATGTAAAATTATTTTTAAGAAATGAATTGCAGGAACTGGTGCTTGCTACTCAGCCTTTATTTCAATTGCTGCAATCGCAGAGCGAAAAATATAAAAATGATTTGTTGCCGGGCTATACGCATTTACAGCTCGCTATGCCATCATCGTTCGGACTTTGGTTCGGCGCTTATGCAGAAAGCCTGGTAGATGATATCACCACACTGAAAGCTGCCTATGAGGTTGTAAATAAAAACCCGCTCGGCTCGGCAGCAGGCTATGGTTCTTCTTTTCCCATCAACCGGAAATTAACCACAGCATTACTTGGCTTTGATGATCTCAATTACAATGTAGTATATGCCCAAATGGGACGGGGAAAGGCCGAAAGGGTTGTTGCCATGGCCCTTGCTAATGTAGCGGATACGCTGAGCAGGCTTTCGATGGATGCCTGTTTGTTTTTAAATCAGAATTTTGGGTTTATCAGTTTTCCACCGCAGTTAACTACAGGCAGCAGCATTATGCCGCATAAAAAGAATCCTGATGTTTTTGAGCTGATACGTTCTTACTGTAACCGTATCAAGGCCCTGCCCAATGAGATTATGCTGATGACTACCAACCTGCCATCGGGTTACCACAGGGATTTGCAGTTATTGAAGGAGCATTTGTTTCCGTCTTTTAAAATACTGCGGCATTGTATTGAAATGGCCGGATTGATGTTGAGCAATATTGAGGTTAAAAAAGATATTCTGCAGGATGAAAAATATAAATACCTGTTTAGTGTGGAAGAAGTAAATAAGCTGGTGTTGCAGGGATTGCCATTCAGGGATGCATACAAAAAAGTAGGATTGGATATCGAAGAAAATAATTTCCATTACAGTACTTCCGTAAATCATACGCATGAAGGTTCTATCGGTAATTTATGTACTGAAGAAATACAAAAGATGATGCAAAAAGCCATAGACGGCTTTAATTTTAGTAAGGTGAAGGGCGCATTGGAGCAATTATTGTCATAAATTGCCGTTTGCATACCGCTTATGTTTCGCAGGAACCTATTTGCGGAAAACAGATCCGGGCGAAATGATAATTAATCTAACGACGAACCCGTAAAGAACTTTTTATTACGCATGGCAGAAACAAACAAAAAACGAATCGCTGTATTTGGTTCTACTGGTTCCATTGGTACCCAGGCATTAAATGTAATTGCTGCTAATTCGCATTTGTTTTCTGCCGAAATTCTTACCGCCCAGGGTAATGATGAATTGCTTATCAAACAGGCACTCCAGTTCAATCCGAACATAGTAGTAATAGGAGATGAAAAAAAATACCTTAAAGTAAAGGAGGCACTGGCACATACGCATGTAAAAGTTTTTGCCGGCGAAAAGGCCCTGGAAGAATGTGCTGCCATGGATTGCTATGATATGATGCTGGCCGGGATTGTTGGTTTTGCAGGCCTGAGGCCTACTTTAAAAGCCATTGAAAATGGAAAAATGGTAGCGCTGGCCAACAAAGAAACCCTGGTAGTTGCGGGTGATATTGTAATGAGCAAAGCAGTGGAAAAACGCGTGCCGGTAATACCTGTAGACAGCGAGCATTCAGCGATATTTCAATGTATGGTAGGGGAGACAAGAAACCGGATTGAAAAAATTATACTAACGGCATCGGGTGGGCCATTTTTGGGCAAGAAGCCCAATTTTTTAGTGAATGTAAAACGCGATCATGCGTTGCAGCATCCCAACTGGGCCATGGGCGCCAAAATTACTATTGACTCTGCCACACTGATGAATAAGGGCCTGGAAATGATAGAAGCCAAATGGCTGTTTAACCTGAAACCAGAGCAGGTGCAGGTGGTGGTACACCCCCAGAGTATTATACACAGTATGGTAATGTTTGAAGATGGCAGTATCAAATCACAGATGGGTCTGCCGGATATGAAACTGCCTATTCAGTATGCACTGGCTTTCCCGCACCGGATCACCAATAATTTTCCAAGGTATGATTTCAAAAAGCCCAGTACTTTAACTTTTGAGGAGCCGGATATTAAAACCTTCAGGAACCTTTCCCTGGCAAGCGATGCACTTTTTAAAGGTGGTAACCTGCCCTGTATTTTAAATGCGGCCAATGAAATTGCTGTCTATGCTTTTTTGAAAAACAGGCTGGGTTTCTTAGACATGACCGACCTGATTGAAAAAACCATGAATAAAATCTCCTTCATACAAAACCCAACATTGGAAGAGTATTTTGAAACAGATGGGGAGGCCAGGAGTTTTGCGGCCTCGCTGATACACATGTAAGCCCGTTAGTCAGTCCCGGGCGCCTTACAGACTTCCGGACGCAGGGGTGGTAAATTTTCTCTTTTCACTAACCCTTTTTGGCTGATATTTGCATCCTTATCAATTAAAAAAATAGCCGCCCTTGCGGTGTATGTATTATGACATTATTAGCAATTAATTGGGCGGAAACGGGTATCAAGGCGGCACAATTTGTTTTTTCCTTTTCTATTATAGTGGTTTTGCATGAACTAGGACATTTTCTGCCTGCCAAATGGTTTGGATGCAGGATAGAGAAATTTTATCTCTTTTTCAACCCCTGGTTCTCACTGGTAAAAAAGAAAATAGGGGATACGGAATGGGGACTTGGCTGGATCCCTTTTGGCGGATATGTGAAAATTTCTGGCATGATTGACGAGAGCATGGACAAGGAAGCAATGAAGCTGCCCCCCAAGCCTTATGAATTCAGAAGTAAACCGGCCTGGCAGCGTTTAATAATAATGATAGGTGGGGTAATTGTGAACCTGGTACTGGGCTTTTTTATTTATGCCATGATGCTCTGGCATTGGGGCGAAGAATATGTGCCTACCAACAAATTAAAATATGGTATTGCTGTGGATTCCCTTGGGCAGTCGCTGGGTTTAAAAAATGGCGACCAGGTTTTATCAGTGGACGGCCAATATGTAGAAAAGTTCAAAGCCATACCCTTAAATGTTATATTAAAACATGCAAAAACAATTGAGATAGATAGAAATGGCGAGAAAAAAACCATTGACATCCCCGAAAGTTTTGCCAGTACCTTAATACATTTCAAAGCTATCAATTTCATTGATATCCGTTTTCCTTTTGAGGCCGTGGATACTTTAGTGCCCGATGGTCCGGCTGCAAAAGCAGGGTTGAAGAAAAACGATAAAATAATTTCTTATGATGGCATTAAAAGCATTTTCTACAGCGATTTTAAATCTTATGTAAAAGGAAATAAGGGCAAGCCATTAAACCTGCAGGTACTCCGCGGAACAGACACTTTATCAATAACACCGGTTATTACTGATGCAGGCATTGTTGGTATCTGGCCAAAAGAGCCTGCAGTTTCTCCATTCGAAGAGAAAAAAATAAAATATTCGCTGGCATCTTCTTTTCCGGCGGGTTTGCAAAAAAGCAAAGAAACGCTGGAAAATTACTGGCTGCAGTTGAAGCTGATCTTTTCAGGGCGTGTTAAAACGTCCGAATCTTTGGGCAGTGTTTTCAGTATCGCTAAAATGTATTCGCCTACCTGGGACTGGCAGGGTCTTTGGGCTATGACAGCTTTCTTTTCACTGGTACTGGCGTTGATGAATATTTTGCCAATACCTGCATTGGATGGCGGGCATGCTTTATTTACATTGATAGAAATGATCACCGGGCGCAAGCCAAGCGATAAATTTATTGAATATGCACAAACAGCCGGTATGGTATTGCTGATGGGGGTTATGGCTTATGCGCTGGGACTGGATATCTTCAGAATGTTCAAATAATGTTGTAAGTGTTAAGTGTTAAGTTGTAAGTCTGGTTTGCCGCGGCAGAGTAGCCAGCACTTATACTTTTTCCGGGGTGAAATGTTATTGACGTGATAGTGACATTTCGTGGCCACGATGTATTACTTAAAACTTACAACTTATAACTTACAACTCAATCCCTATCTTCTTCATCAAAATTGAAGCATTCAAACTCTGGCAGATGCCTTCTTTTAATTTATAATCAAAATACAATTCTTCATTGGCTATCTGTGCATCAAAATGATAGTTGTGGATATTAACAGGGTAGTCAGTTTGCAAATTGGCCAGTTCTACATCATGCGTAGCAAGCATGGCAACCGCGTTTTTGTTGATCAATTGTTTTACCAATGCTTTGGAACCGGTGTGCCTGTCCAGCGAATTGGTGCCGCGTAAAATCTCATCCAGCAGCACAAATACTTTTTCCTGGTTATTTACATCTGCAATAATTGACTGTAGCTTTTTTAGCTCAGCATAAAACGTAGAGGTGCTTTCCTGTAAATTATCGGCTACCCGCATGCTGCTGATAATGCGCATAACAGAAAGTTTCATTTGTTTCGCACAAACCGTACTACCCATCATAGCCAGCACAGTATTTACCCCGATACTTCGCAGAAAAGTACTTTTTCCCGCCATATTTGAACCGGTAATCAAAGCTATTTGTGCAGTGCCAGTCGTAGAAAAATCATTGTCTACACATTTGCTTTCTGGTATCAGCGGGTGACCGATAGCGGTAGTTTGAAGTGTTCCATGCTGTTGCCCATCAATTACAGGAAAAATCCAGTGCGGATGATTGAAATGAATATTGGCTGCAGTAGCAATGGCTTCCATTTCGCCCAGCGCAGCAAACCATTGGCCGGTTTTGGTTTTATTCTTTGTCCTCCATTTCTCCAGCTCAAATATTACCTGCAGGTTCCATAAAATTAAAGGGTTGATAAAAATCAGGAAAAGCATATTGAGATTCATATCAAATTTATCCAATATGCTTTTTAATTGCCTGATAGCAACAGAAGAGGGCGTATTGTCAATTTTAAAATGTGCTTGTATTTGCTGCAGGTACACCGATTGAAATGGATTTCTTTCTATCCATGCGGCGCTTTTGCTGAGCGTGTCTACTTCCGGTACAATTTTATTAAGCTGCACATATTGAGAAGCAATGATTTTACTAACATATCCTGACACAATAAAAAAAACAAGGTAAGCTGCAAAAAATAAATTCCCGGGAATGATTTCTGTGATATACAAAACCAAAGTTGTCAATGAAATAAAAGGGTATATCCATCTCAGCAATTTCCATTTTGATGAATTGCTGAAAGTATCAGGCTCCATAACCCAGGCAGTTATTTTTTTTTCTGTAGCAGATGTAATGGCCTGTTCAATACCATGCGACTGTAATTGTTGGCGCCACTGGTGTTGTGGCGAAAGTTCTTTAACCGCATCCTGCCTTTGTAAAATAGTAGTTGCATCAGAAGGATACAGCAGCCAGTTGGCATAACGTTCATTGCCCTGCCGGGATGTGGTTCGGTTCGTATACTGGTACAAAGAAGCTTTGCCAAAAATATCCAGGTCATTTGCATAGGGGTGTACCGGGGAGAGGAAGTCTGCGCCATCCGGCTGTTCCATAAACTCACCCCCTGCTATTTTTATTTCATTTTGATTGATGCTTACCAGCCGTTTCAGATTTTCGATAGCTGTAGTATTATTGGTGGCCATAATGACCAGGCGTATAAACAAAGCAATCAGTATTACAGCGGCAGTGGCAGTATATAAAAAACCAATTGGGTACAAGTAATACAGGGCTGCCGCCAGCAGGAGGATGACAGCAAATCGTATCCAGGCAATGGTGTTTTTTCTTTTTTTCAGCAACTGCAACTGCCCATTAAGCCGTTCTGTTTCTGCTGTGTAAATGGCCTGTGGAAAGCTCTTGTGGTTCATGTGGCTAAACTACGGTAAATCAGGAATTGGGGGTAAGGAATTTGGGATTAGGCTGGCCGCGATGATAAATGGCATGCCCCTGGTTATACCGCCGAATTCCAATTCTCAATTCCTGTTTTTTCTTCGTATTTTTACAGGCTGAAAAAATGGGGCTGTATTGGTTTTGACAGCATAGCTCTTTGAGAGTGTAAGCATGCAGTGCATTGTGTGATCAGCACTTTAATCTTGAACGCACAAACTTCAAATGGCAATACTCAGTATGCCATGGCTGCCTAATCAGTGATTAAGTAGTCATTAGGGCCG
>JBDSOC010000148.1:0-18859 GCA_039915085.1 Chitinophagaceae bacterium | reverse complement strand
GCCTCCTGCCATAAACCGTGTTCTGTAATATATTTTTCACATTGCTGATCAATGGCGGCGTTCATAAAAAACGCAAGTATCACCGGTGCGGGGCCGTTGATGGTCATGCTTACAGATGTTTTAGGATCGCAAAGATCAAAACCACTGTATAATTTTTTTGCATCATCTGCAGTAGCAATGCTTACACCGCTATTGCCCACCTTACCATAAATATCTGGTCTTGTGGCAGGGTCCTCTCCATATAAGGTTACACTGTCAAATGCAGTCGACAATCTTTTTGCCGGCTGATCCAATGATACATAGTGAAAGCGGCGGTTGGTTCTTTCCGGGCCGCCTTCGCCTGCAAACATGCGGGTAGGATCTTCGCCTTCGCGTTTCAATGGAAACACACCGGCAGTAAAAGGGAAACGGCCAGGTGCATTTTCCTGCGCCTGCCAGGCAAGTATATCGCCCCAGTCTTTGTATTTCGGCAATACTACTTTGGGTATGCGGAGACCACTCAAACTATAAGTAAACATTGGCTGGCGTATTACTTTATCACGCACTGCATACTGGTAATAATCTTCCTGGTAAGCTTTTATTTTTTCCGGCCATTTCTGGATAAGCTTTCTGCTAACCGGGTTAAGCTGGGTTTCATAAAAAGAAATTTGTTGCCGGATAGCTTGTTTGGCTTCGTCACTGGCCGGTGGTGCGGCAGATGAATTGCCTATTATTTCCAGCGCACCCTGCAACTGGTATAATTTTGATGCGATGGATGCCTGTTCCCTTACCAGTTGATCATAATTACGGTTGTTGTCTGCAATTTCTGATAAATAGCGGGTACGCTTCGCCGGTATAATGGCATTGGCCCCTGCACCGCTTCCTGTAAACGAAGGAGTATAATTACCCCAGTTAATACCTGTCTTTTCTTTTATAGTATGCAGCAGCAGATTAAACAGCGTATTTACACCATCGTCATTAAATCTATTGGCCGATGTGCTGATTACAGGCAATGCATCATCTTTGGCTGTCCACAAACCATGATTGCGTTTATATTGTTTCCGCACATCGCTTAATGCATCCAGTGCGCCGGCCTTGTCTGATTTGTTTATACAAATAACATCCGCATAATCCAGCATGTTTATTTTTTCCAGCTGTGAGGCAGCACCGTATTCCGGCGTCATTACGTACAGGCTGATGTCACAATAATCAAGAATGGAAGCATCGCTCTGGCCAACACCCGCACTTTCTAAAATAATAAGATCAAATGCGGCTTCTTTGCAGATATCAATTGCATCCTGCATAGCGCTGCTCAGCGCGGTATTATCATCGCGGGTGGCCAGTGAGCGCATATAAGCCCGCGGATGACTGATTGCATTCATGCGTATGCGATCGCCCAGCAATGCCCCGCCTGTTTTTTTCTTTGAGGGATCAACAGAAATAACCGCAATGGTTTTGTCAGTAAAGTTTTGAAGGAACCGGCGGACGATTTCGTCTGTAACAGAAGATTTGCCCGCGCCACCCGTACCGGTGATGCCGAGGACTGCCCCCCTAAATCCCCCCAGTGGGGGGACTTTGTGCAAATCCCGACTTTTTTCCTCACTCTTTTTGTCAGGCAGGTTCCTGAGTGTAGCATGAATTTTCTCAATAATTCTTTCAAGCTCATATTTTACTTCATTGTTTGTTATCCTTATCACATCGTATCCCAATCTTTTTAATTCAGTTGTTCTCTCTTCATCACTGATTTTCATTTCCGTCAACTGATGATAATTGCCATCTACTTCAATAACCAGTCCTTTGCTCAGACAAACAAAATCAGCTATAAAAGAACCAATGATATGCTGCCTTCTGAATTTGTATCCTTCTTTTTTATTTTTTAGCTGCTCCCATAAAATAGATTCTTCCAGTGTAGGATCTTTCCGGTGTGTTAGTGCGAACTCTTTTAGTTTACCATATAAAAGAGGGTCAGCTTTAAACTGGTTTACGGTTATTGAAGAACCATCATAAACGATATTTTTATTTTTGCTGTTTTCAGCAAGCGTTATTGCTCTTGCAATTTTTCTGATGTCTTTTTTTTCATTCAGTGGCAAGCGATCACTCCAATGTTTGGGTGCTTGCCAATAATCAGCTTGTTGCACCTCTCCTCCCCCACCGGGGGAGGCAGGGTGGGGGCCGCATAGTTTTATCACCTCCTCAATCATGCCTTCCAATCCCATCCTGCGGCCGTCATCCGGACTATAAATTTTTGTTATGCCATAATTATGCAGTTCAGTAATTTCCTGCGGAAGTATGGTACCGCCGCCGCCGCCAAATATTTTTATGTGCCCGCAGCCATTTTCATCCAGCAGGTCTTTCATGTATTTGAAGAATTCCACATGGCCACCCTGATAGCTGGTAATGGCAATACCCTGTACATCTTCTTCAATGGCGCATTCCACAATTTCATGCACACTGCGGTTATGCCCCAGGTGAATAATTTCTGCACCTTTGCTTTGCAGGATGCGGCGCATAATATTAATAGCGGCATCGTGTCCGTCAAATAAACTTGCCGCCGTAACTATTCTTATTTTATCAGGAAGATTGTCATTCATATAAATAGATCAGGAAAACAAAAATACAATATTTGGCCTATTAAGTTAACGGTTGTTAGTTTAGATTTAGCTGCTCTTTATTCATTACGGGATTGTTTTGGGTTACTTAACCTAGTTTTTGCTACGCCCGGGTGTATTAAGTTGCGGCAGCAACACATTTGTTCTACATTTAATGATTCTACTACTACTGTTATGGATACAATTTTATTTGAGCAACTGCATACCCAGGGACTTATCAGCGAAGCCTCGTTGGACAAGGTAAAAGCGGCAGAAAAAAACAAGCTCTTTTCCTTGCATTGGGAGTTGAGAAGCATTCTTTATCTCGGTGTATTATTATTAAGCGGAGGATTGGGAGTACTGGTATATAAAAATATAGATACCATCGGTCATACGGCTATTTTAATTTTTATTGCAGCCATCAGTGCAGGTGGTTTTGCTTATTGCTTTAAAGCCAAATTACCTTTTTCAAGCGGCAAGGTAGCATCCCCCAATTCATTTTTTGATTATGTGTTATTATTAGCCTGTCTCAGTTTTATTACTTTTATCGGTTACCTGCAATACCAGTATCATTTTTTTGGCAACCGGTTTGGGCTGGTCACTTTTATACCGATGGTAGTCTTATTTTTTTCTGCCTATTATTTTGATCATGTGGGCATATTAAGCCTGGCCATTACCAGTCTTTGTGCCTGGGCTGGTATAACGGTTACACCAACCCGTATTTTGCAGGATAACGATTTTAACAGCAATACTATCATCGTTATTGGCCTGGTACTGGGCGCAGGCCTGGTAGCCGTTGGGGCAATGACCCGGATACGTGCCTTCAAGGCACATTTCGCATTTACCTACACCAATTTTGGTATGCATATTTTATTTATCAGTTTACTGGCAGGCATGTTTGTGTTTGAAAATATTTACCTGCTATGGTTTTTGCCATTGACTGGCGTTACTTATTATTTTTATAAAGAATCGCTCCGGACCAAATCATTTTACATTTTACTGGTGCTAACGCTGTATAGCTATATTGGATTGACTTATGTAATCATAAGATTTCTTACATGGAATTCGGATATGGGCAGTGTATACTTTACATTCCTGTATTTTATTGGTACTGCCGCAGGACTTATTTTATTTCTTATCAGGATGAACAAAAAACTGAAAGCTTTATGATTGCTTATAATAATGAATGGCTGAATAACCTGCTGGTGCATGACCAGGCAGATAAAGCCAGTGAAAATCAATGCATCAGTAAATCTGAAAAGGAACAGGTATATGCCGCTTACCCTGCGGGCTTTTATTCCCCTAATTTTTTTGTGCGGGTGGGCTTATTTATATTAACGGTTATCATTGTAGCATTTTCAGTGGGATTTTTCTCCTTATTTTTTCTCGATCACATGGAACAGGTTGGCGGACTTTTTATTTTCTTTGGATTTATTATATATGCTGCGCTTGAGTTTATGGTAAAGAAGCGGCATTATAAATCTGGCGTAGATGATGCACTGATGTGGATGGCAGCCGGCAATATCATCGGCGGCCTCAATGGAATTACCCATATTTCATTTTTGACAAATTCCATCATTGTTTTTGTGATTGCAGGTTACTTTTTTATACGGTTTACAAATGGAGTAATGGCAGCAATTGCCAGCCTGGCATTATTAGCCATTATATTTTTCACCGTAATAAGGCTTGGCACTATTGCAAAAGCTGTCGCACCTTTTATTTTAATGATAGCGGCTGCAGGTATTTATTTTTTCATACAACAATTGCTGAAGTCGGGTAAATGGAAATATTATACTAATGGCTTTCTTATGATATCTGTAATTGCATTGGTTAGCTTTTATGCAGCAGGAAATTATTTTGTAGTAAGAGAAGCCAGTATAGCAATGTTTAAAATGGATTTGAAGGAAGGACAGGATATCCCCTTTGGCTGGCTGTTCTGGATATTTACTGTTGCTATCCCTATCTTATATATAACACGGGGCGTACAAAAGAAAGATCCTGTTTTACTACGCGTGGGTATGTTACTGGTCGCGGCTATTGTTTTCACCGTTCGCTATTATTATCACTTAATACCTGCAGAAATAGCAATGGTAGCCGGGGGTATGGTATTCATTGGTATTGCATATGCGCTTATTAAATACCTGCACGAACCAAAATATGGTTTTACCCATAAGGAACAAAATGATGCATTTTTTATGGATAAGCTGCACGTTGAAAGCCTCGTTATTGCACAAACTTTCAGCGGCCCTCAATTATCCACTACTGATACCGGAACACAATTTGGTGGCGGCAGTGGTGGTGGCGGTGGTGCAAGTGGTGAGTTTTAAGTCTGCTAACTTTTCCAAAGTTTTAAACTTTGGAAAAGTTGTGTCACGGCGTTGGCCCTGCTATAGCTATTTATAAGATCATTGCAAAGATCGCTGCAAGCAGGTATAAAGTACAAGCGTGCGACGCAACAATGCTACATAGTACCACTTCAGCCTGGCTCAAAAAAATCAATCTCTTGTCAGGTTCACATCTTAACCAGGGTAAGCCACCCTCTTTCGCTTCTCAAAAACAATCAAACACAAACTCCCCTAATCTCATTATTTTGCATGCCTTAAATACTCCGTATGCTGAAACCATTGTCCGCCTTATCATTTGCATTGTTTATCTCCTGTTTATCATTTGCACAGGACCCATGGAAAATTGCCACTACCAAAATAGATCCTGCTAGCTATTATGGTATTACCGTTGCCAATGGTATGATTGGTATTGTTAGTTCTCCCGAACCATTTAAAATAAAAGACGTAGTGCTTGCAGGTGCTTATGATTTATATGGCCGCGGCAGGGTCAGCAACTTCCTGCGCAGTTTTAATTTGCTGAACATGAACCTGGAAATTGATGGCAAACGCATCAGCAGTTCCAATGTTGCTAATATGAAACAGGAACTTGATATGCGGCACGCTGCATTTACTACCTGGTTTGACTATACTGACAAGGCCACTGTTTCTTACACTTACTATTCATTGCGGCAATTGCCTTATACCGTTTTAATGGATGTTAGCATTACTGCTAAAAAAGATATAACCATTAACGGAGCCAGTGTAATGGAAGCTCCTGATGCGCTCAAAGACGTGCAGAATTATTACAATGAAATTGACAGGCCACATGTAGTGATCAGTTTACTGACTTCTTCTGCTAAAAGCCCGACAGGTAAATTATTAATGTGTGCATCCAATACTTTTTTATTCAGCGAGCCGCATGGCCAGGAGCCAAGGGTAATACATGAGATGTGGGATAATAACATGCACCTGATGAAATTTAGCAAGACCATTAAAGCAGGTGAAACTTATCGGTTTTCCGTTGCGGGTTCTTCCATAACTTCTGCACACCATGATGATCCATTAAACGAAGCAGAGCGTTTAACTATTTATGCAAAATTGGAAGGCAGGGAAAGATTGTTGCAGTTTCATAACAGAGCATGGGATGAATTATGGAAAAGCGATATTACTGTTGATGGTGATCCGCAAAGTCAGCAGGATATACACAGCATGATGTATCATTTGTATTCTTTTGTAAGGGAAGGAACGGCTTTGTCGCCATCGCCCATGGGTTTAAGTGGTCTGGGTTACAACGGCCATGTATTCTGGGACACTGAATTGTGGATGTATCCCGGCCTCCTTGTTTTACATCCTGAAATTGGAAAAAGCATGGTGGAATACCGTTATGAAAGACTGGAAGCAGCAAAGCGAAATGCTTTCGGGAAAGGATTTAAAGGAGCTATGTATCCCTGGGAAAGTGCAGCTACCGGTGTAGAAGAAACGCCGGTGTGGGCATTGAGCGGGCCTTTTGAGCATCATATCACCGCTTGTGTAGGCATTGCCGCATGGAACTATTACTGTGTTACACAGGACAAAACCTGGCTAAAGGAAAAAGGCTGGCCGGTATTATCTGCTATTGCAGATTTTTGGGCAAGCCGCGTAGAAAGAAATGGGCCGGGTAAATATGATATCAAGAATGTAGTAGCTGCTGATGAGTGGGCAGAGAACGTGGACAACAACGCTTTTACCAATGCCGCCGCCAAAGCAGTATTGCAGCATGCCACAGAAGCTGCAAAGCTTTTAGGTATTGTACCCAACGCAGACTGGATGAATGTTTCAAATAATATTCCCATCACAAAAATGGAAAATGGTGTTACAAGTGAATATGACGGCTATGATGGCAGGGGTATTAAACAAGCCGATGTAAACTTGCTGGCTTATCCTTTAAAAGAAATTACCGATACCAGGCAAATAAGAAAAGACCTGGAATTTTATGAAACAAGAGTGCCCAATGAAGGAACACCTGCCATGACACAGGCTGTATTCACCACTTTATATGCACGGTTGGGCGATGGAGAAAAGGCGTGGCATTTTTTCCAGGAAGCTTATTTGCCCAATCTCAATCCGCCTTTACGGGTAATTGCGGAAACCAAAGGTGGTACCAATCCTTATTTTTCTACAGGTGCCGGCGGTATTGTTCAAAGTGTATTAATGGGCTTTGGTGGATTAGAAATCACATCAAAAGGGATTGTACAAGTCCCTTCAGCATTACCCAAAAACTGGAAAAGCCTGACACTGACCGGAATAGGCGTTGATAAAAAGACTTTTATGGTTAAGCAGCAAGCTGCTAAATAGAACGAATATGGAAAGCAGATTATTAGGAAGGTCCGTGGCTGGTCTCTCACCGGCCACTTGAACACCGATCAATTCCGTTCGGTGGGGACACCGACCGGGGAGAAAAAATCGTAAATATCCTGACAATCATGATAATCTGCGTTCCATTTTTGCCTGCAAGGACATTGACATGAAGCAAAAGTCAAATCGAAACTATCCTGAAAGCCATAGAAATTGCATTCTATCTGCCTGCATGCAGCAAATAAAGCTGTGCATATGCCTATATATCAGAAATTATTTTATCTTAGTACCACTTTTCATTAAAACTGGCTTTGAAAAAGATTGCTTCTATAATATTACTGGGCCTTCTGCTGTTCAATTGCTGTGGTTACCGTTGGGTAATCAACGTAGTACAAAAGCATGCGGATACAAAGCTTGAAGCAAAGCTTGACAGGAACGAATATGATGAATCCCAACTCATAGAAATTTCAGTGCCGGTTAATATGCCTTACCAGACAAGCTGGGCCAATTTTGAGCGGTACGATGGAGAAATAGAAGTAAATGGCATCCATTACAAATATGTAAAACGCAAAGTGCAGGATGGCCAGCTGATATTGAAATGTATTCCAAATCAGACCAAACAGCGTTTGGAAACAGCCAAAGACGATATCTTCAAAACAACAAATGATCTTCAGCAGGATAATTCAGCAAAAAAAACCGGTACACCCAATGCTGTCCCTGTAAAAAATCTGCTGGGCGATTATGATAAACTGCAGCAACTGCATGTGCCCGCACTCTATGCAATTTTATCTGAGCAATCATATAATATGTACCAGCCCAACCTGGTAACCGACCTTCTTCACTCAACACCGGAGCAGCCTCCGAAAGCATAATTTTTTTTACTGCACCAAAGTATTACTGACGGTTCGCAGTACATACTACTTGCAATCATTTCAATTAAAATTTATAATGAAGAACATTGTAGCGTTTGCTATTATCTGCAGCATTTTTATATCCTGCAAAGAAAAAGGCGATTATACTAAAATCACACATGATCCATTGATGTTTAGCAGAACTGTATATGAACTTAATACGGTGGTAATGGGTAATAATTTCAGCCCTATTGTAGCCGGACGTAATTATTTGTATGCATCTGTTGCTGCATATGAAGTAATAGCGGCTGGTTATCCTGAAAAGTATAATTCACTTGCAGGCCAGCTTAATGGATTAAAAGAATTGCCGAAAGCTGATACTGCAAAAAAAATCGATTATGATTTTGCCGCATTGCTGGCGTTTTGCAAACTGGGTGAAGCTGTAACGTTTCCTGCAGGCAGTATGCAGGAGTATACCGATAGCCTGAAAAAAATGGTAGCGGATAAAGGCATGCCCGATGATGTACTGGCTAATACCATTGCTTATTCAGATACAGTGTCCGCAGCTATATTACAATGGAGCAAAAAAGATAATTATGCAGAGACAAGGAGCGCATCCAAATACAATGTTATTGATTCACCGGGGCGTTGGGTGCCTACACCGCCTGCTTATACTTCCGGAATGGAACCGCACTGGAATGAAATACGTACGTTGGTAATGGATAGCGCCAATCAATTTGTTCCGCCACCACAATACAAATTTAATATCACCAATAAGAACAGTGATTATTATAAAGAGGTGATAGCAATTAAAAATGCCATTGACAGCATAACACCCGAGCAAAGGCATGTAGCAGAATTCTGGGATGATAATCCATTTAAACTGAATGTTTCCGGACACGTAATGTTCGGTACTAAAAAGCTTTCACCTCCCGGGCACTGGATGAGCATTGCAGGTATTGCTGCTAAAAAAGCAAATGCTGATTATGCTACTACCGTATATGCGTTCGCCATTACAGCTATTGCGCAGTTTGATGCGTTTATTCAGTGCTGGGATGAGAAGTACCGTTCCAATACGGTAAGGCCGGAAACAGTCATTAATAAATACCTCGATCCCAACTGGCTGCCTGTTCTGCAAACGCCTCCTTTTCCTGAATATACCTGCGGACATTCTACCGTTTCAGCTGCCAATGCGGAAGCATTAACGCATGTATTCGGAGACAAGTTTGCTTACACCGATACAACAGAACTGGAATTTGGAATTGAAAGCAGGTCATACAATTCTTTCCGTGAAGCAGCCATAGAAAACAACTGGGCCAGGTTTTACGGGGGAATTCATTTTCATCATTCCTGTATAGTAAGTACAGAATATGGAAAAAAAGTTGGCGAACTGGTAGTAGCCAAATTAAAAATGAAAAAATAAAAGTGATTTCTTACAACCAATAAAAACTAATTATGAGACTCTTAATTTTATCAGCCATTTTCATTATCGTTGCTAATTACAATGTTGCAGCACAGGGTTGCGTAGCTGTTCGCCAGATGGGCGGTATAACTGCTTTATGCGGACCTAATTCATACAACCTTTCCAAAGGAGATATACAGGCAGGTGTTAACTACCGCTATTTTCATTCATGGAGACATTTTGTAGGTACAGAAGAACAGCCACAACGCCAGGCATTGGGCAACGCAGTAAATATTTATTCGCATGCAGTAGATCTTAATTTATCTTATGGTTTAACAAACCGTCTTCAGTTTAATCTAACCCTGCCCTGGGTGCACAATGAACGCTCACAAACATTAACCCTGAATAAGGATACTGCATCAAAAAAACTAACGCGTTACAGTTTATTTGCGCAGGGACTTGGTGATGTGCGCATGGGACTTAATTACTGGGTGATTGCTCCTGAAAAAGTGCAGAATGGTAACCTGATGATTGGTTTTGGTTTAAAACTGGCAACAGGAAACCATAGTACTACTGATGCACCCCTGCAGAAAGACGGAACTATTGGTGCTGCTGCCATAAATGACCAGGCTATACAGCCAGGCGATGGCGGCGTAGGTTTATCACTGGAATTTTCAGGATTCACAAGAATATATAAAGGCATCTCTGGTTTTGCCAATGGTTATTATTTGTTTAATCCAAGAGAATCTAATGGAACATCTAAATCTGCAGCAAAAGCAGGCCTTGCAGGATACAATCTGTATGCTTCTCCTGATCAGTATTTCATACGTGCAGGGTTGATGACATCTGTACTAAAAAGCAAGAGCCTGACACTTTCTCTGGCGGGCAGAATGGAAGGTATTCCTGCATATGATGCATTGGGCGGACAGGTAGCCTACCGCAGACCAGGATATGTGGTAGCTATTGAGTCAGGCATTTCTTACCAGAAAGGGCAGAGCAGCTTTAGCTTATTTGTTCCCTACAACTTTATAAAAAACCGCATACAGAGTGCTGCTGATAAAGCAGATCAGAATTTGCAGAATGGCAAAATTACCGATGAAGCGAAGATGGTTCATGTACAGGGAGATGCCGCTTTTGCAGATTATTCAATCAGCCTTGGCTATGCTTACCGGATAGGAAAAAAGAAAAAGAAAGAATCGCTGAAGCTTGACATGATTAAATAATACAAAATATTTTTAAATATTTTTTTTACTATCAACCTAAAACTTTCGATTATGAGATCACCTGCAGCAGGCATTGGCAAATGCGGCCTGTTTCTTTCCTGTTTACTTATATCTGTAATGCATGTCAATGCACAAACAGATGCTGATGCAATTATGATGACAAAAAATAATTTTTGTGTGGGCGGCATGTACAGTTACAGCAGCTGGAAAAACTACTGGGAGGGAACAATGAAAAGAAACAACCTGAACCTGGGTACTGTTTCTACCCGGATGGCAGGTGTAATGGGCAACTATGGCATCAGCAGTAAACTGAATGTATTGTTTGGAATTCCCTATGTAGAAACAAAAGCATCTGCAGGTACACTTCATGGCCAGAAAGGAGTACAGGATTTGTCACTATGGCTAAAATATATGCCTTATGAAAAACAGGTGGGCAGCGGCACATTATCATTGTATGGAATCGGCGGTATTTCGTTCCCTGTTACCAGTTATGTAGCAGATTACCAGCCCCTGGCTATTGGAATGCGCAGCACCAATCTTACACTGCGCGCCATGGCAGATTACCAGGTGGGCAGTTTTTTTGCAACGGTATCTGGCAGTTATGTAATAAGAAGCAATATTAAAATTGACCGGGATGCTTATTATACCACGGAGATGCACAATACCAATAAAGTAGAGATGCCTGACCTTGCGCAATGGAACCTGCGGGTCGGGTACAGAACAGATCGTATGATTGCAGAAGCATTACTGGGCCAGGGTTATACACTGGGTGGGTTTGATATTACACGTAACAATATGCCCTTTCCAAGTAATAAGATGAATATGACATCTGCCGGAATAGGATTGAAATATAATATAAAAGCAGTGGATGGCTTGTCAGTTATCGGCGGCGGCAGCTATACGCTGGCTGGCAGAAACGTTGGACAGGCAACTGCTTTTAACGGCGGTATCTTTTACATACTTGCTTTTAAGGGGCATAAAAAAACAACTACCAACACTCCAGAAAAAAAATAATCTCATGAAGAAGTTAGTATTACTTGGAATTGTGATAGCAGCTATGGCTGTTAGTATACCGTTTGCCTGTTCTAAAAAAGTTGATGGCAGAACGGACGATCTTGCGCCACTTGCGCCGGCTAAAACAGATGCCGATGCAGGCACATGGAAGACGGTGTTGCTAACAGGACCAACAGAATTTCCGGTAGCGGCACCCATTGCCACGGGTACTCCTGAATACATTGCACAGGTAAATGAAATCAAAGCCTGGCAAGCCAATTTAACAAGTGCAGAAAAAGATATCATTAAATACTGGAGCGCTGGCGCCGTATTGCGCTGGAATGAAATTCTGCGTGAGCTGGTAGCGAAACACAACCTGCCTCCGTACCAGAATGCAGACAATACTTATCCTGCCCCCAATGCCAGCAACCCGCTGGCTTATCCGCTGTTTCCATTTGCCAACCCGCCGTATGCGGCAAGGGCTTATGGTTATGTAAGTGCGGCTACATATGATGCACTGGTAGCAGCTTACTATTATAAAAAATTATATAACCGGGCAGCACCCTATAATGTGGACGCAACGGTAAATGTATTGATACCCAAATCAGATTTACCTTCTTATCCGTCTGAAGATGCAGTAGTGGAAGGCGCTTCGGTAGAAATGCTGAAATTACTTTTCCCCGGAGACCAGGATTATGTACAGCAAAAAGCAGAAGAACATAAACGTGCACGCATCCTTGCCGGCGCTAACGTAAGAAGTGATATAGAAGCTGGTGAAGCACTGGGAAAGGCAGTAGCACAAAAATTTGTGACCAGAGCAAGGGGCGACAGGGCGGGCGCTGCCATCGGCAACCAGGCACAATGGACAAAAATGGAAACAGATTGCATAGCAAGGGGAGAAAAAGCATGGAAGAGTCTTGACATTCCGGCGCGTCCACCAATGCTGCCTTTGTATGGCGTTGTAAAAGCATTTTTGTTTGATTCATTAACGGCTATTTCATTGCGGCCGGGTCCACCACCATTAACTGGTAGTGGAAAAATGCAGCAAGAAACGGACGAAGCTTTATATAACACTACACACGATACAAGAGAGCACTACCGGATTGTTCATTTTTGGGCCGATGGGGTAAATACTTTTACACCACCAGGGCATTGGGATGCAATAGCTGCGGAAGATTTTATTACAAAAAATTTCAGTGAAGTACGCTGGGCAAGAAATATGGCTTTGCTGAATATGGCTGAAATGGATGCAGCCATCGTTTGCTGGGATACAAAATATTTTTATTTTAATCCACGCCCAACACAAAATAACCCAGCCATTAAAACACTGACGGGGATTCCAAATTTCCCTTCTTATATATCGGGGCATTCAACATTTAGTGGTGCAGCGGCAACAGTATTGTCTTATATCATTCCGGAGAACGCTGCCAAATACAATGCCATGGCATCAGAAGCTTCGTTGTCGAGGGTGTACGCAGGCATACATTATACCAGTGACTGTACTGCAGGTTTACAAGTAGGCGCCAACGTTGGAAATTATGCTGTGAACCGTGGAAAAGCAGATGGCGCCGGCAATTAGAATTTATTATGAGCAAATAGTTTAGATAAGCAATAGTTATAAATCTAAGCCCCGTTGTTCTCAGCAGGGCGCAATTTTACGCTAACGCAGGATAAAAGCTTTTAATATTTTAAAGATAGTTTAGTTAAGCACTAGTTATAAATCGTATAAACGCAAGCCCGGTTGTTCTCAGCAGGGTGCAGTTTTGCGGTTAATTATTGTTACAATTTAAAAGTTATAAAAGTGAAGATTTTTATTTTTGCGGCAGGAATGCTTTATTTTCAGGTGAACAGTTTTGCGCAGCAAAAAGACAGCATTAAAATAAGGTCTCTTGACAGTGTTATTGTAAACGCGCAATTGAAAGTACAGGAAGCGTCTTACCTGCCAGATGTAAATGGAATGAATATTTATGCAGGTAAAAGAACAAACAATATTGTTTTATCGGATAGAACACCTGGTGTTGAACTAAATCTAGGCCGTACAGCATTGGCAAAAATACCAGGCCTTACCATGTGGGAAATGGATGGCGCAGGTACACAATTAAATATTGGCTCAAGAGGAACGGATGCTCACCGGTCTATTGAAATGAACATGAGACAGAATGGATACAATACAAATTCTGATTTATTTGGCTACCCGGAAAATCATTATACAGTGCCTATGCAGGCCATTGAGGAAATTCAATTGGTACGCGGCTCGGCTGCATTACAATTTGGTCCCCAGTTTGGAGGGATGATGAATTTTAAATTAAAACAGGGCGACAGTACAAAACCATTTACTGTTGAAAGTGAACAAACAGCGGGGTCTAATAATTTTTTTAATTCTTACAATGCAATAGGTGGTACAAAAGGAAAGCTGAACTATTATGCATTCTATGATAACCGCCATGGAGATGGCTGGCGAGATAATGGCAAATTTAACTATCATGCTTATTATGTTCACCTGGGTTACCGCATCAGTGATAAAATTAATATTGCTGCAGAATTCTCCCGCATGGATTATGTGCAACAGATTGCAGGCGGTTTAACCGATCAGCAGTTTGCAGCAAATTCCAGGCAATCTTTCCGCAACAGGAATTTCTTTCAGCCATTTATTAACGTTCCTGCGCTGAAGTTCGAATATAGAATATCCGCTGCTACACGGCTTGAGATAACGGCGCATGCATTGTTTGGCCAGCGCAATAGTATACAATTTATTAATGCGGGAAATATACCCGACACCATAAATAAGTCGCTCGGTACTTATAATCCACGCCAGGCAGACAGGGATTATTACAATGGATTTACTACAGAGGCAAGGATATTGCATCAATATACACTTGGAAAAACGCGCAGTGTGCTATCGGGTGGTATCCGTTACTTTACTGAACTTACTAAACGTAAACAGAAGGGTGTAGGTACTACCGGCAGTGATTTTGATTTATCTCTTGTTCAGCCTTACGGCATTGATCTCCGTTTGCACACAGACAATTACGCAGTATTTGCGGAAAATATTTTTCAGCTTACACCAAAACTGTCTGTTACCCCGGGCGTACGGTATGAAATTATAAAAACCAATCTTACCGGTGTAATCAATAATGCTGCTGCAAACATCGCTTACCAGAGCAAAAGAAATTTTCCATTGTTTGGAACAGGCATACAATATCAGCTGGATGCCTCTTCACAAATTTATGGCAACATATCACAGGCATACCGCCCTAATCTCTATGCTTCTGTAACCCCTGCGGACAGACTTGATAAAATTGATCCGAATCTGAAAGACAGTAAAGGCTATAGTGTTGACTTTGGTTACCGCGGTCATTATAAAAATGTATTGCAATTTGATATAAACGCATTTTATCTTTACTATGGTAATAAAGTTGGCCTCCTGACACAACAGCCTCTTGCCGGAGCGCCTTATCTTCTTACAACTAATATTGGAAACTCCGTTGCAAAAGGTATCGAGGCATTTGTTGAATTGTCCGTGGTGAAACTGGTAAATCCAAAAACCCGGAATGGTGATATCAGGATATTCAACTCGCTGGCTTATGATAATGCGAAATATACAAGTGGCGTAATTAACCTGGCGGGAAAGAATACACCCGTTACCGGTAAACTTGTTGAAAATGCACCGGCATGGATTACTAAATCCGGCATTGATTTCATCTATAAAAATGTATCAGCACGTTTTCAGTACAGTTATACAAGCAAGACGTATAATGATGCTTTTAATACGGAAGCAAGCAGTAACGGGATAATAGGTAGAATACCCGCTTATCATGTATTTGACTGGAATTTTAACTGGCAGTTTATGAAACAGTTTCACCTGGCTGCCGTGATAAACAATTTTACCAATGAAAAATATTTTAACCGTCGCATAACAATGTACCCTGGTCCGGGCATTTTACCCGCAGATGGAAGAACATTTACTATTTCAGTGGGAGTTAAAATATGATAATAAATTTTTAAGTTACATTTCTTGCCCGTGAATTTTTCCCGGGCATTTTATTGTCAGACCAAAAATACTCATCAGAAATTTTACAATTATTGCTGAAGCACCTGCAACATTGTACCGTACAATACTTCCGCTCCCAATGCCAGGTCTTCATAGCTTGCATATTCCAGCGGGTTATGACTGATGCCATCTTTGCAGCGAACGAATATCATTCCATAATCGCAGGCATAGGATAAAGCCATGGCATCATGAAAAGGCCCGCTCATTAATTCAGGTGCATCCAGTTGCATTTTTGTACACTCATTCCTTATAAGATCTTTGATCCACGCTGCACAATAACGTGGCTCGCTGTTGGTATCTTCTGAAATAGTATAAGTAAGCTGGTGTTTTTGGGTGATAGTCTCTATTCTATCCATCAATTGTTTTTCGTAGCGATGCCTTCTTTCCAAATCTATATCACGCAGATCCACGGTGAACGTTACTTCTTCAGCTATAATATTTCTTGAAGCCGGAAAGACTTGTAAAGTGCCAACTGTACCTACAGTGGGCGCACCCGGCACCTGTGTAGCAATTTCATTCAATGCAATAATAATTTCTGCGGCTCCTACCATGGCATCTTTGCGCATGACCATCGGTACGGAACCTGCATGCCCCGCCATACCTTTCAATTTTACCGTTAACCAGAGCGGACCAGAAATACCTGTTACAATACCAATAGGTTTGTTGCCAATATCCAGCACGGGCCCCTGTTCAATATGTAATTCAAGAAAACAAAAAATACTCCCGGGTTTGTATTCGTCTTCTTTAAATTTCGTTGGGTCACAACCAAAATCAATCAATGCCTGTTTTCTTGTAATACCATCTTTGTCTTTTCTTTGCAATTCACCCTCCTCCAGTTTGCCAAGAATTCCCCTTGATCCAAACAATCCTTTATTAAACCGCCAGCCTTCTTCATCGGCAAAAGAAATGACTTCAATACTTCTTCCTGGTGTAATGTTATTTTCAGTTAATGCCTTCACCGCTTCTATGGCGCACAATACACCCGCTACGCCATCAAATCTTCCACCATAAGGTTGCGAATCTAAATGAGAGCCCATCATTAATACGGGTAATAATTTATTTTTTCCCTCCAGCCTGCCAATGAGATTGCCAAAATTATCTATATGCGTTTGCATACCTGCTTCCTTCATCCAGCCGGCGGCAATCTCAAATCCCTGTTTCTCCAGTTGCGTATGTGCCGGACGGCAAGTGCCCGTTTCACCAATCTTTCCTATTAAACTCATAGCTCCAAAATGTTGCCGGAGGCGGGCTGGGTTGATGTTCATAAATTAAGTAAAAATGTAAAAGTAAAAATCAAAGAAGTAATTTATTATAATGTATCCAAAAAAATTATCCGTGACTTGCTTCTTCGTTAATATAATTCCGGTAGGTAGAGACACCGGACCGGGGACCTGGAACTTATTACTTACAACTTATTAATGATCATTCAACGGTAAACCCCTGCGCTGGTATTCTTTCCAGTTTAAATATTCATCTCCCTTGCGTTGCTCTACCATCGTAATGCAATCATCTACCGGGCAGATTATTTTACAAAGATTGCAGCCCACACATTCGTCTTCTTTGATAGAATAAGTATTATAAGGTTTGCCATAAGATAAATTGATCGATTGATGAGAAGTATCTTCACAGGCAATATAACAAAGCCCGCAGTGAATGCACTTGTCCTGGTTAATATTTGCAACAATATGAAAATTGATGTCCAGCTCTTCCCAGTTAGTAACCGTGCTGACCGATTTGCCTATGAATTCATTAATGGTTTTAAATCCTTTTTCATCCATCCAGTTATTTAATCCTTCGCACATATCTTCTATAATGCGAAACCCATGTTTCATAGCTGCTGTACATACCTGTACGTTAGATGCGCCGAGTAACATAAATTCCACCGCATCTTTCCAGGTGCTGATGCCGCCAATACCTGAAATGGGTACCTTGCGTGTAACCTGGTTTTGTGCAATGGTAGTTAGCATTTTTAACGCGATGGGTTTTACTGCTGGTCCGCAATAACCGCCAAAAGTTGTTTTGCCGCCTACATCAGGGTTAGGTACAAACGTATCAAGATTAACACCCGTTACAGATTGAATAGTATTAATTAATGACAAAGCATGCGTGCCTGCTTCAACTACTGCCTTGCCTGTTGGCACTACAGAATGCACATTGGGTGTGAGTTTTGTGATAACGGGAATCGTTGCTTTTTCCATCACCCATTCTACTACCATTTTTGCAATTTCCGGATCTTGTCCCACCGCGGCCCCCATGCCGCGTTCCGTCATACCATGGGGGCAGCCAAAATTTAATTCAAACCCCATGGCTCCCGCATCTTCACATTTTTTAATCAGTTCATGCCAGCTTTCTTTTTCATTATCTGCCATCAGCGATACAATCATGGCCCTGTCTGGAAATAATTTAACCACTTCCGTTATTTCTTTCAGGTTGATAGCCAGTGGCCGGTCGCTTATCAGTTCAATATTATTAAAACCCATTGCCTTTATACCGTTAAAATCAACAGCAGAATAGCGCGATGAAACGTTTTTTACCTGGCTACCCAAAGTTTTCCAAACTACACCGCCCCAGCCCGCTTCATACGCACGCAATACATTTATTTTCTTATCCGTGGGCGGAGCACTCGCCAGCCAAAACGGATTGGGAGATTTTATGCCGAGGAAAGTGGATGTAATGTCTGCCATTATTTCTTTTTTTGTGTTATGTGTTGTGTGCTATATGTTGTGTACTGATATTAAACCTCATGTTTTATATATTTAATGACTGTTGTGAAGTTTTTACAATTTTAGTCAGTATGTTAATTATGTGATCTATTGCCAATAGATAAGTTGAGTAATCAAGATTAACCAGTTTGCTTTTATCCAACAACCTTAACCAATACCTCGTTTCACGTGCTTCTTTAGAGGCAATGGCCATTTTTGTTATAAAATCTTTTTTCGTTTGTCCGGCGTTTGCTTCTTCCACATTGGCTCCTATGCTTGTAGCGCTTCTTAATAGTTGTTTTGACAACACATACTCATTGTATTTAAGCAATTCTTTATAAAGAGCAATTATCTTTAAAGAAAAATCAAAAGATAAGTCTAATATTTTTGAAGGTGTTTCCATACTAAATAG
>JBDSOC010000215.1:0-3306 GCA_039915085.1 Chitinophagaceae bacterium | reverse complement strand
TGACAAAGGGATGGAACCTACCTCACATCACTTTAGTGGCGTCTATGGTTTTTTAACACCCAGCGAAATGATGGCGAAAGCGGCTGGTGAATGGCAATCGTACGACATTACGCTGGTGGGCAGAATGGTTACAGTTGTTGCCAATGGCAAAATGGTTATTTGTAACCAGCAGATACCAGGTATTACAGGCGGTGCGCTTGACAGCAACGAAGGAGAGCCAGGTCCATTATATATCCAGGGAGACCATGGCCCGGTTGATTACCGTAATATTGTTATTACACCGGGGAAATAAATAAAAATCTCTTTTACACAGATTATTATATAAACATAAAAGCCAGGTAAATGATTTACCTGGCTTTATTATGTTCATTTAAAAAAATCAGTTATCAGAATAGTTTTTCCTGTGGTGGTCTTATACCCTGCAACCGGATGTAAATAGTAGTTTGTCCGCGGTGATGTGTCTGGTGTTCAAATGTTTTCTCCATCAAAGCAAATTTTGTTTCTTCAAAATTGAATATTTTCTTTTTTTCTCCCCATTTGCTTGCATCAGAAGTTTTAACAGCATTAATACAAAAGTCATAACTGGCTACTACAAAATACATAACAGAGTCTTTTTTTTGTGCACCAGCACTGCTTTCGAGATCAGCCCGCATAAACGGTGGCTTTTGATCAGTAGTATTGGACATAATAAAAATATTTGCACCTGCCAGGTGTAACATCTGCTGGGCAAAGCTTCTCAGACTGTCTACCGCTTTAAAAGAATATTTGTCAGCCGGCATGGTATTAAGGTATTCAACGGTATAGGCTTTCGCTCTTTCCCAGTCTTTTACCATTTGTGCTTTAATGTCTTCTGAAGTAAGTGTTTGCGCATGGCTTGTAAGGGCGCATGCAAAAAAAAGGATAGGTAAGTACAGGCATACCTGTACAATTGTCTTTCGCATAATAGTTGTTTTAGGCATTTAAGGTAACAAAAAAGAAGTACCAGTGTATTATTTTTTTTAATTACTACAGAAGAACTTATACGTTTTTTTAATTTGCTGTAACATTCTTACCCGGGAAAACGTACAAGCTGTTTTAAAGACGTTATTATGAATTCTCCTGCAGAACGCAAATATTACATAGACTGGGTAAGGGTACTGGCATTTTTTCTCTTGATTTTCTTCCATTGTGCCATGCCATTTGTAATTTTCGGCTGGGAAATTAAGAACAAGGAAACTTCTTTGGGTCTTAGCCGCTTAATATGGTGGATGCATCAATGGCGCCTCCCGCTTTTGTTTTTTATTTCCGGTGCCGGTATTCACTTCTCACTTAAAAACAGATCTGTTATTGCTTTTGCGGGAGAAAGGCTGGCGCGGTTGTTTATACCACTCGCTTTTGCTATGCTTTTTGTTATTCCGCTGCAGGTATATTTTGAAAAATTACAAGGTGGATTGATTACGGGTCCGTATACAAGGTTTTATCCTACAGTCTGGAGTTTTGTTCCTTACCCGGAGGGAACTCTGAACTGGAGCCATATGTGGTTTGTGGTATATCTTTTTGTATTTTGTATTTTACTGTTGCCTGTATTCGCTCTTTTTAAAATTACATTGCTGAAAAACTTCAAAGAGCGGATTGCAGATATATTGTCAAATCCTTTTGCTGCATTCGCCCTGGTTATACCACTTACCATTTATTATTTTAAATTTTATCTGAAATATCCGGAACAGCAAAGTCTGCTGGACGATTGGTTCCTGTTTGTGTTTTCACTCACTCTTTTATTTTATGGTTATTTATTGGGTGGAAGCATCCGCTTCTGGCAATCCTTGAGAAATTCCGGTTTTACTTTTTGGGAATTGCTGTCATATGCATCGTTGTGCTTTTTTATGATTATTGGTGGCAAATGAATTTACCAAAAGAACAGAACAACGCTTTGTATTTATTCGGAATATTGAGCGCCGTACATACCTGGTCACTTATACTTGCCATCCTGGGGTTTGCCAAAAAACACCTGAACTTCAGCAATCGTTTTTTACAATATACCAACCAGGCAGTTTATCCATTTTATATTCTTCATCAAACAATAATAGTAGCGTTTGGCTTTTATGTGGTACAATGGCCGGTACCTGCTTTTATAAAACTATTGGTGCTGATTGTTATTACTTTTTCCGGACTGGTAATCTTGTATCATTTCGTAATCAAACGGTTTATACTTACGAGAATTTTATATGGCTTGAAACCAAAAGAAAAAAAAGCGAATCTTGTGCGTTCGACAACAGAAGCGGGTAGTTCAGTCGTCTGATTTATGCGTTGTATTTATATCTCAAATTCCCATACAGTTCTGTATGTACCATATTTTTCTATATAAGTTAAAAAGGAATTATAAAAAGGATCGGCGCCGATGGTAGCACTGTCGCCAATTACAAACAATTGTTCTTTGGCACGTGTAATGGCCACATTCATGCGGCGATAATCTTTTAAAAATCCAATGTCGCCATCATCGTTGCTGCGTACCAATGATAAAATAATGCACGCCTGCTCCTGTCCCTGGAAACTATCAATGGTGCTGATGCGCATTGCGGCAGGTAATACTTCTTTTGCTGCACCCACCTGGCCTGAATAAGGAGAAATAAAAGCTGTTTTAGCGGGGTTCAATGATTCCGTCTCTATTAATTTTTGTACAATCTGTAACTCACCTTTGTTTTGCAGGCTCATGCCATCATTGCCACGCATCTCATTAAATCCGGAGCCTGCAGTGTCTATAAATGAGATATGCGTTCCAGTGTTTGTAAGATGCGCAGCTGTTAAAAGCAAACCTTTGTAAAAATAGTTGCCGGAAAATCCTGCAATGGCTTCCCGCATGCGGTATTGTGTATTTAATAAAAATACGGGTTGAACGGTTGCAATAGCCGTCTCCAGTATGGATTGATTTAACCCCAGTTTTGCAGCTTCATGACTTAATACGGTAGGGGGTAGTTGTAAATGATCACCAGCCAGTACATATTTTTGTGCCAATGGAAAAATACACCAGGCAAGCGGTTCAATGCACTGGCCTGCTTCATCAATTACGAGCGTATGAAAAGTAAACTGACTAATTTTTGCATCATACAAGCCAACCGGTGTACCTGCAATTACGCTTGCTTCTGTATATAACTTCTCTTCGTTATAGGCCTGCAATTTTTTTATTTCTGTCCTGATATTTTTTACTTCTTTAAATAAAAGATTGCGCTGTTCCCGCTCTGCTTTTCCAAAATGCTTTTTATATTTCAGCGCCATCTTCCTAAATTCTTCGGCCCTTATTTTTAACTGTTTGATTTCTTTTTGCTGTTT
>JBDSOC010000210.1:0-26778 GCA_039915085.1 Chitinophagaceae bacterium | reverse complement strand
CGTCTTCAATAATCTGCCGCTGGTCCTTTACAATTCTTTCCAGTAAAGCAGTAGCTGTTTCCCGGCTCATGGGTTTATCGCCATCGCCGCGCATACCTACGCTTACAATTTTTTCATTGGTGGCCCGCTGCATACCGGCTTTCCAGAATTCTTTGAGCCGTACTTCATTACTGTCATAATCCCAGGCCCCTTTACCATATCTTTTCCATTCATCATGCGCCCGCATCAGTGGCTCATGATGAGAAGTGCCTATCACAATTCCATACGCATCAGCAGCTTTTATATTCAGTGAATCATCATCATAAAACGCATTGCCCCACATGGCTGGCCATAAATAATTTCCTTTCAGACGCAGTATTAGCTCAAATACTTTTTCATAAAATTTACTGTTGAATCCACCGAATTTTTCTTTTGTCCAGCCACTCAATGCAGGCGCTTCATCATTTATAAAAATGCCGCGGTATTTTACTTTCGGCGCATCATTGATGAGCATGTTTTGTTTCACATAAATGGCAGTACTTTTTTTCACGGGCACATCGGCCCACCAGTACCAGGGTGAAACACCGATTTGCTTTGACAATTCAAATACACCAAAGGCCGTACCTCTACGGTCGCTGCCCACTATGATCAGGGCATGGGCAATGCCTGCTGCAGGTTGCGCAATGCTTTGTAGCTGGTACGCTTCCCATTGATGGCTGATTTTTTTTGTACTGAGTTTGCCGGACTTAACCAGCTGTTGTATAAGCGATGAGTTTTTTTGGGTACCAATGATGATCACCGATTGTGCTTTTGCAGGCAATTTATGAACCATCTCCGGCTGCAGACCCGTTACAGCAACAATGTCACCGGCAAGAAGGGAAGCTGCATGTTGCACCGTTTCCGCGTCATTGCTGTCTGTACAGATATAGATTTTGGTGCCGGGCTGTACAAGCGCGAAAGAACCAACAGACAATTTATCTGTTACCATCTGCTGGCTATACCCCTGCATACAGATAAAAAGAAAAAAAATAACAGGTAATATTTGCTTGCTCATATTGCCCTATTTAAATGTTAGATGCATTTACAAAAAAAGGCCATGTGTTGTAAGGCCGGTTATCGATCTAATTATTGCTCCCTGCGGGTATCACGTCACGGTTACCAGACCATTCCACTGATCAACATTTTAATCATTAGTCTTTGCCGGAGATGTATACATGGTTACTTTCTGTATACCCCATTGCCCGTCTGGTATTCTTATATGCCGTCCCTGGTGATCCTGGTCGCCATTCATTCTTCTTTTTTTAATTTCTTTTCCATTTTCATATTGCACATCGTCTGCTGACAGAATATTTGGAATCCTGTTTTTATCTGCACAGCTAAACGTAATAACAATACCTGTACCGGCAATGATAAAATCATCTTTACCTGTCTGCATTACCAGGGCACCCGCCATTGACCATGCAGAATCTTTGGAAGCGGCCGTCCACCCCAGCGTATTATCATGCGAAACTTTAAGCAGGTAGTCACCCATTTGTAATTGTTGTACCGGGTTGGCTTTATCCGGCAATGCCCCATCTATGAGCAGGCAGGTATTGCTGTTAATTAAATGGCTAAGCTGCCCCAGCACTTCATAACTTTTTTGCAGTGACGAAAAAGAGCTACCTGCAGCATCTTCAATAGAAAATGGTGAAAACCCAATGGCTTTGTAATGCCCAATGATATAAAAAACTTTTGCAGCGCAGGATGGTTCCAGCCTCATTTCCGGAACAAACAAGGGGTTATTTTTCTTACTGTATAAATCACACCAGTATTTGGTATCAGGATTATAAAAATCGGGCGAAAACATATCAATGGCAGGTGCAGCAGCCCGCCAGATATCCAGCACCTGTGGCAGCGGACCCGCACTGGGATAATCACCGGGTTTTACGCCGGGCCGGTTCAATGCGGCGTTTACATACATGGGTATGTTGTATGCCGTCTTACCCGCAGCTGCCACGGCATTTGCGTATTTTGCGTAATACCATGACTGGAAAATTTCGTCCGTTGCCAGTCCTTCACCAAATATTTTTGTCCAGGATCCCCGGGTTGCAAAGCCGGTTTGTTTCCAATTTTCATACAAGGAATGTTCCAGGCTGTCTTTGTTTTTTTTCAACCAGCTCATTAACTCCGCAGGCATCTCCCCGTTAAAATATGCAGAGGCTGTTTTTGATATTTCCCTGGCGGTAGGCAACATACCAATTTCATTTTCTACCTGTACCATCAGCACCGTGTGGGTTTTATCATCCTTATCCCGCAGGTATTTCATCAGGGCTGTAAAAGCTTTTTTATCTGCCTCCAGTGCAGGTTTACTAAAGCAGGAGATAATTTCCTGGCTGCTGCCGTTTTTATCCTGTGTGCGGTTGAACCGGGCCGGATCTTTTTTCATCCAGCCGGGCACATAGCAACTCATGCTGTTTTTCCAGGTACCGAACCAAAGCAATACCAGTTTCAGGTTATGCCGGCGCGCATTGCCAAGCAGGCTGTCTACCAATGCAAAATCAAATTTTCCTTCCTCAGGTTCCATCAGTTCCCAATACACGGGGACCAACACCGTGTTAAGGTTCATGGACTTTAATTTGGACCAGTATGGCTGCATGTAAGCCATATCTGATGCACTGGAATTGCCGGTTTCTCCTCCCAGTATTAAAAAAGGCTTACCATCCACTACCAGTTGCGCGCCTCCATTTCTTTTAACCAGCTGTGGTGAGCCCGGTAACTGCTGCCCATTTGCGTAAGTTGCTGTACAAAAAGTGAGGAGTACTGGCAGTATAATTTTTATAATTGTGTTCATAATAAGCAAGGAAGGATACGCAAACAATTAATATTCTTCTTTTAAAATATTTGATTGACCATTTATTTTTACACCTGCAAAACCGTCACCGGTGTTTCCGCTGGAAGATCAATACCCGGATTACAAATATCAGCACTTTAGTTACCGCTGGCAATTTAAGTGGTTTAAAAACAAATAAAGCGACAGGATACCCGGGGGACCTGCCGCTTATTTACCAAAAACTACTGCTTAATTAAAAAGCGCATTTAAATAAGTTTAGAAAAAAATGCGGTTGCATATGATTTTTATACTATCTGTACATGATTTTAATTGATCACCGTGAGACAGAACCAGCATGAAGCCGTTTCTGGTTGAAAACACACACTACAGGCAAAAAGCAATGGCAGTAATTTTTTCCATTATAAAATAAATCTTTAAAAATGCAAATTTTCTCAGAAATAAGGCATACTATAAATTAAATGCAATCGGTTGCAACAAAAAGTCCAAAAAAAGCATTTCACAGAATGCCTCACATAAATCCCCGGCTAATGTAAGAAAACAATTTTAAATTGTAACCGGTTACAACTATTTTTAAGCAGATTGCAGGGGTTACCAAATTGCTGGCACATGCACAAAGAAGTTACTATTTATGATATCGCAGAAAAATTAAGCCTTTCGCCGGCTACTATCAGCAGGGCACTTAAAGACAATCCTTCCATTAACAAAGCAACAAAGCAGAAGGTGGTTGACATGGCGGAAGCAATGGGTTACCGATCTAACACTTTTGCCAGTAACCTGCGCAAGAGCAAGACCAATACAATTGGTGTTATAATTCCCCGGCTAAACAGTCATTTTGTTGCAACTGTACTTGGGGCAATGGAAAAAATTGCAAACGATGCGGGTTATAATATTATAGTCAGCCAGTCCATGGAATCTGCCACCAAAGAAATCGCCAATACCAAGACGATGTTTGATAGCCGTGTTGACGGTTTGCTTGTTTCACTGGCATATGATACAGGAAATATTGATCATTTTGAAAAGTTCATTAAACGGGGTATACCCGTTATTTTTTTTGACCGTGTATTTGAAGACAACAGATCGGTACGGATTATTATAGATAATTTTAAAAACGCGTATGATGTTACCACCCATCTCATTCAACAGGGTTGCGGGCGCATTATGCACATCACCGGTAATCTTAAACGTAATGTTTATTCTGAAAGGTACAATGGTTACCGGCAAGCTTTAAAGGATGCAGGAATTGTATTTCACAAAGATCTCCTGCTATCGGGCGAACTGAATGAAGTGGCGGGCATAGAGGCCGCCGGAATAATACTTGCCATGAAAAAAAAGCCAGATGCTATTTTTGGATCCAATGATACTTGTACCGCAAGCTGTATGCATATATTAAAGCAAAATGGTTTTCGCATTCCCGAAGATATTGCCATGGCTGGTTTTAACAACGATCTTATATCAAGAATTGTAGAACCAAATCTTACCACCATAAACTATCCTGCATACGAAATGGGCGAAATAGCTGCTTTTACACTCATTAACCATCTCAACGGCAAGTCCGGCATTAATAACAGCAATACTATTGTTTTGCATTCTGAATTAATTGTAAGGGAATCATCTCTTCGTCAACCGGGAGACCTGAAACGTAAGTAAAGCCGCTGATTGAAGTTTTTATCACGCATGACCATTGACGTCTCACGACTAAACGTCTTCTGCCATCCTGATAGATGAAGGGGGCCATATAAAATCTTTCGGATGCCGGCGGATATACCGGCCCAGCAGCGAAAAAAATTCAGGATAGTCTTTCAATTTAATGCCGCGTGATTTCACTGCTACATAAAACGCCAGTGAAAAACTCACCAGGAAATTTAAAAAACCTATCATCAGCACACCGCCCATAATAGTTAACAGGTAAGGAAGGGCAACCATGTGATCCAAACCATAAAAACCAATAGCGGTGTTACCGGCAGAAATGGTAATATGCCGTATGTCAAATGGGATTCCTAAAAAATTACCTAACGGTCCCGCACAGCCCAGGAAAAAACCCAAACAGATGCTGCCCGTAATGGCACCCGCACTTTTATCCACCATATTCACCAGCCGGTCCAGCTTTTTGGTACTCATGGTATTCACAAATATGGGGTGTGTTTTTATTCTTTCGGATATCCGGCCATACACCACATGATTATCTACGTAACCTGCAACCAAGCCGCTTAAGAATAAAAAGAAGCCTGTAAAGCATGCGTACAGCAATGCAAGGCTGTGAAAAGGATGCTGATCTGCCAATAGTTTAGCCGCCGCAGCGCCTTCAGCTATTTTATAACCGGTTGCAAATTTAAAACCCCAGGCCAGTAAATAAGTAAGCGGAAAAACAACAATAAGATTACCTGCAAAAGAAGCAATCTGGCTGCGGCTAACCTTAGCCACCGTAATTACCAGGTGACGGAGATCTGGCCTTGCGCCTTGCTTCTGCACATCCAGCGAACTGGCTACAGCTGAAGCAGTATATGCAGGTTGTTTTGTAGCAAGTGTTGCATTGGTACCATCCATCAATACAAAACCCGCAGCATAGTTGGCTCCATAAGTAAAGCCCTGCCAGAAGATAGGCAGGTGTATAATACTCAGTAAATTTTTTATAATGGCTACAAAAGATACAATCAAACCACCACCCATGGCACTTCTGAAAAGCAGGTTAAAATCTTTTCGTGTGGAACTGATGTACTTTTCTCCTTTTTTTCCTTTGTGTTCGGCAATCTGGTAAGCAAGTAAACCCAGGTTGGTAGATAAGAATTCGCCCAAACTGTTTTTCTTGTTTTCATTCCTTATAACAGTAACAAAATAATCAACAAATCTTTCAATATTAAAGACATTGTCAGCATCCAGTGCATCAATTATAATCAGCATACGATCTATCTGCTCTTCACGCCGCACCATTACAAAAGTTTGTGCCAGGCTGGTGCCATATTGCAGGCGCTGATCCTTTACCCATTGATTGCTCTGGCGGCAATTGTAAAGGTTCTCCTGTATATTGGTCAGCAACAAACGTTTTTCATCGGGCAACAGGCTGCTCCCTTTTTCCAAATAGATGTTCACCAGCCTGTTTTGCTCAATAAAGGGCTGAATAGCATCGGCAAAATCTTTGTAACGAACCGCCACCTCTTTTTCCATACTGAGATTAACCAGGCGGTAAGATAAAATCTGCATAGCCTGGTTCAATTGCAGGGAAAGTGCGGCCTCCGTAAGATTTACATGTATGCCCAGTAATTCAAAAAAGTTTTTCCATAGCTCACGGTCAATTCCTGACACCCATACATAATCGCTTTTTTTATAAAAAACATGACTGATAACATAAAGAAAATCATTGGGCAACTGCAGTGCGGGAAGAAACTTATGCTTTATTTTACCAATCAGTTCCTGCACAAAACCCCTGGAACTGATGATACCGCTTTCTGTTAACGCTGTGCCCAGGTTACTTTTCATAAACTGTGATAACAGAGACTTTCTTAAAGCAAACAAAAGTGACTTATCCTGCTGCAACTGGAATAATAAGCCTTTGAAGCGCAGTTCAGCTTCTTCTATGTTTTTATGACGGGACGGGCGGATCTTTTTTACCAGTTCAACAAGGTAATCCAGCCCACGGTTGCTGCTGTTCAAAGAAAGAATAATCGCTTTACCCTTATCTTCAACAGGAACAGCAGTCTTTTTTCTTTGTAGCAGTTTAAACATTGTGGTAATTGGGGTAAAACTATGCCAGAAAATTGTTTCTTAATAAAATAAGACAATCTCTTTGCGATAATTGTTGCAAACAATGGTATTATGTAATCATTATTTATATTTTTGCAGAAATTACTGAGTATGCTATCGTATAAAGAACAGCCGGAGACGCTTATTGAGGAAGATGTATTGCTGGATACCTCACTTGAAAAAGCCTGCCAGCTGATTGTCTGGAACGACGAGGTAAATACATTTGAATGGGTAATTGAGACTTTGATTGATATATGTGGTCATAGTCCCGAGCAGGCAGAACAATGTGCGCTGATTATACACAGCCAGGGTAAATATGCTGTTAAATATGGCAGCTATGAAACATTAAAACCCTTATGTGATGCTATTACGGAAAGAGGTATTAATGCAACCATAGAAGTAACCGCGGAGTAATACAGGCAACTAGCTTTTAGCCGCCAGCTGTTAGTTTGTATCGTTCAACATTAGAAGTGCAGTTATCGAAACTGATGTAATATTTGTGAAATTAAATTTTTCATATTGATTTAACTATGAAAACAAAAATGGATTTTTTTCTTTCACCGCTAAAAGCTAACGGCTAAGAGCTTACAGCTTTCTCTATGCCTTTATTCGCCCTCAATAAAGAACTTTTTTTTCCACCCGTGCAGTTTAGTGAGCCGGATGGTTTGCTGGCTATGGGAGGCGATTTGTCTACCGAACGTTTATTGCTGGCATACCGCAGTGGCATCTTTCCCTGGTTTGATGGCAATACGCCTCTCTGGTGGTGCCCTGACCCGCGTTTTGTATTATTTCCACAAGAATTGAAAGTAAGCAAGAGCATGAAGCAGCTTATCAAAAGACAGGCTTTTGAATTTACAATTGATAAAGCATTTGCAGAGGTAATCAGCAATTGCAAAACTTCTCCGCGCAAAGATCAGGAAGGCACCTGGATAACAGATGAAGTAAAAACTGCATATATACGGCTGCACCAACTCGGTTATGCACACAGTGCAGAAGCATGGGTGAACGGAGAACTGGCAGGTGGGTGTTACGGAATTCGTATAGGGCATGTTTTTTTTGGAGAAAGCATGTTTAGTAAAACAGCCAATGCCAGTAAATATGCATTCATTAATTATGTTGAGACATTGCAGAAAGAAAATATTGAGCTAATAGACTGCCAGGTATATACTCCCCATTTAGAAAGTCTTGGCGCCAGGATGATAGACAGGGAAAAATTCATCGGGCTGCTGGAGAAATTGATAGTATAATTTTGCCAGGATTAACAATGCTAAATTTTCTGTGTCATTACCGCACAACTGTTGTATCGGAAACGAACGATTTCAATTGAAAAAATATTCAAACTGCTGTTAACCAGTACATTTTACAACTGGCATATTTTTTACTTTAATAAGCTATTATATGTAGCGCATGATAACAAATTACTTCAAAATTGCCTGGCGCAATCTTATCCGTAGCAAAGTCTTTTCTTCCATTAATATACTTGGCCTGGCACTGGGTATGACATGCAGCCTGCTGATTATACTTTGGGTACAGGATGAGCGCAGGGTAGATGGCTTTCATGCCCATAGCAAACAGTTATACCAGGTTTTTGAACGCCAGTATTACGATGGAAAGATAGAAGCCAGCTATCCCACGCAGGGCCTGCTGGCGGAGGAACTAAAAAGAGTCATTCCGGAAGTACAATATGCAAGTGGTTTGGAAGCTGCTTCGGCTTTCGGAACACTGAATAATTTTGAAGCCGGTGATAAGATTAATAAAATGAAAGGTTCTTTTGCCGGGGCAGATTTTTTTAATATGTTCAGCTTTCCGCTTCTGCAGGGGAAACCCGGTACAGCGCTGCATACAAATGAATCCATTGCCATCTCCCGGAAAATGGCGGAGCTGTTTTTTGGAAGCCCCGAAAAAGCCATGGGAAAAACAATCCGCTTTGAGAACAGGGAAGACCTGATGGTAACCGCGGTATTTGAAAATATACCATCCAATTCATCTCTTCAATTTGACTTTTTAAGAAGCTGGGTTTCTTTTGTACAGCAAAATAAATGGGTGAACAACTGGGGCAATACAGACCCCGCTACGTTTGTACAACTGCGTAAGGATGCTGATGCGGCTAAAGTGGAAACCAAAATCAAAGATTTTATCTACAGGTATTCAGCAAAAGATAAAAGTTTTGTTACCGAACTGGGGTTGCAGTCCTTTTCTGAAAAATACCTTCATTCAACATTTAAAAATGGCAGGCTGGATGGCGGCCGGATTGAATATGTGAACATATTTACGCTGGTAGCTGTTTTTATTTTACTAATTGCCTGCATCAATTTTATGAACCTGGCAACCGCCCGGTCTGCAAAAAGAGCCAAAGAAGTAGGACTCCGGAAAGTTATTGGTGCCCTTCGTTCCTCACTGATTGGGCAGTTTATAGGGGAGGCCATGCTGCTCACCTTCTTTTCAATAATTATTGCTGTTCTTGCAGTAATAATTTTATTACCTGCTTTTAACAGCCTTACCGGAAAACAATTGTTCCTCCCCGTTACACAGCCGTTATTCTGGGCTGCATTGGCCGGGTTGCTTTTAATTACAGGTTTTGTGGCAGGCAGTTATCCGGCACTTTTTCTTTCTTCGCTAAAGCCGGTAAAAGTTTTAAAAGGTAGTTTAAAATTCAGCCGTGGTGCTACTTTCTTTCGTCAAGGCCTGGTCGTTTTTCAGTTTACACTTTCAATGATACTTATTGTGGGTATGATTGTTATTTACCAGCAGATGGATTATATACAAACCAAAAATCTGGGTTATGACCGTGAAAACCTTGTCTATTTACCTATTGAAGGCGAACTGATAAATAAATATGGATTGTTTAAAGAAGAAGCAGGCAAAATGGCGGGCATAAGCAGCATTTCAAAAATGAGGAACTCTCCTACCGATATTGAGCACCATACCACCAGTATCAGCTGGCCGGGTAAAGATCCAAACCTTACCATAGGCTTTGCAGATGGCGTGGTGGGCTATGATTTTGTACGTACAATGAAACTGCAATTACAGGATGGCCGCGATTTTTCTAAAAATTTTGGCACCGATTCAGCATCATTTATCATCAATGAAACGGCCGCCAAAAGAACAGGTTATCAAAACCCGGTTGGCCAAACCATTATTTGGGGTAACCGGCCTGGCAAGGTCATTGGCGTATTAAAAGATTTTCATTTTAATTCAATGCACCAGTCTATTGATCCGCTGATTGTACGCCTGGATGAAAAATGGGGCTGGGGAACAATCCTGGTGCGCACCCGGGCCGGTGAAACAAAAGAAGCAATTACCAGTTTGGAAAAAATCTGCAAATCATTAAATCCAAAGATTTCATTTACTTATCAATTCTCCGACCAGGAATATACAAGGCTATATAAAAGCGAAGCGATGGTGAGCAAACTGTCCAATTACTTTGCATTCCTGGCTATTTTTATTTCCTGCCTTGGTCTTTTTGGCCTGGCTACTTTTACAGCAGCACAACGCACTAAAGAAATTGGTGTACGCAAAGTGCTGGGTGCATCTGTGCCTGATATTGTAACCATGTTTTCAGGAGAATTTCTAAAACTGGTAGGTATCGCCATAGTAGTTGCATTTCCTGTTGCATGGTACGCTATGAATCAATGGCTGCAAAATTTTATCTATAAAATTACCATTGAATGGTGGATGTTTGGTATAGCTGCTGTTATTACTATTTGCATTGCATTGCTTACGGTAAGCTACCAGAGTATAAAAGCTGCGTTAAATAACCCGGTAACATCACTAAGAACGGAATGATCTTAAGGAATATAACACCTAACAGCAGTTTTGGGGGGCGTGTTGAGAGATGTGTTACTGAACAAAGTGAATAGAAGAAAGCTGATGAGACGGCCGGGGATCAAAAATGTATTTTGCTATTTTTTCCTGGAAGTCCACAAAGATGATGGCGTTTAATAAAAACTAGAACCTCGTTCCCAGATAATGCGGCAGCATCGCTCTCCAGGTCGGCCAGTCGTGTTTCCATTCATTCCCCCAAATATCCAGTTCGTAATTGATGCCTTTACTGTATAAGACACCTCCAAAACGCCGGTTGGCTTCCGGATCTTCATGGTCGCCACTGCCAGTAAGAATATGAATGTGGTTACTGCGCCTTACCTGTTCCAGCACGTTATGATCGGTTAAATTGGGCAGGTAATGTATGGGGCTGTTAAAATACACGTCGTCATTAAAATAGCCTTTGGTGTATTCTGTCAAATCATAAACCCCGCTCATGGCCAGGCACCCATTAATAATATCGGGCCTTTTAAAGAACAAATTGGCGCTGTGCAATGCTCCAAAAGAAGCGCCGCAGGTAATAATGGGCGTTTCCCAACTGGTATTGTTGCGTATAAATGGCACTACTTCATTGTAAACATAGTTGTTAAACTGATTCTGGCGGACTGCTTTGTGATAGGGATCCATGTGGTTATTCATCCAGCTTTCTGTGTTAATGCTGTTTATTGAGAAAACCTTCACCTTGCCGGCATCTACAAACTGGGCAATATGGTCCATCAACTGAAACCGCTCGTATTCCAGGTAATCGGCTGCCGCAGTAGGTATCAAAAGCAGGGCAAAACCATAACTGCCATACACCGCAATGGGCATATCCTTATCCAGGGAGGGGCTATACCAGGAACTGAGATTTCTTTCCATAGATACTTACCTTTATTTTTTGCGACTAAAATAACAATAATTCGGGTTTAACAGTCGTTTATAAAAAATCCTGACCCAAAAACTTGCATCAACAAAAGAAAGTGGATACCTTAGTGCTACTATTAGGATAGCTATATTTTTTAAGTAAGGCATAACCTACCCTGTATCTAAGGAAAGACCGCTCCGTTGACCCATCCCCTCTGAAGACTTTACCGTAGTCCCGATCCCTATTATTGGTTCATGCTTAAAAATTAAAATTATGAAACTTGACCTGTCACACAGCAGCGGCTTTAAGATCGCGTTGATTGTTATTGTATTGTACGCCATTATTGCAACTATAACATACATGGCCTGGAGTTAAAACTTTACACTGGCTCAAACGCTTACCACTTAACCCCCTAAGGTTACCTAATTTGAATTTTGTCCCGATTGCTATGCTAATTTTGGGACAAAATTTTTATTTTCTTTTCTGGAAACTTTTCTGCAAACTGGTATAGCAACCCCCTGATATAGTCGTTATCAGGATATATGGTGAGATTGGTCCTTATTGATTCAAGATTATCGTTAACAATTTCCTTTGGTAATTGCCCCATTCCCACAAATCTTCCCCGCTCCATCAAAAAATAATTAGCTGTTTCATCTTCGCCATCGGTTACCAAAAATGTAGGTAATTGATCCTGCAAAGACTGAATGGCTTTTCTTACTTTTTGATTGTATTGCACCGCAACATCCATAGTTGTTACCGGCACGGCATTATTTACAAAACACAATGCCTCGTTCAATTCAAATTCTTCAATCATTTTTCTTAACAGTACCTGGCCTTCATGCAGCAGGTTAAATGTGTATACCGGCGCCAGGTGTTTTTTCTTTTTTTCTATAAACAAACGCAGGTAACCATTCCGATCCTCGTAGGTGTATAAGCCATACTCCTGGTGATATTTTTTCTGGCTGCGGTTATATTGCGGCCACAGACGGCGTATTTCGGTACTTTCCAAAATCAACGCTGCCAGTTCACTGCTGCATTCCCTGCATGAAACGGAATGTATATTTCTCAGGAATTCCTGCTTCCGTTTGCTGCTGTCGTTATTGCTAAAATGACTTTTAACCCTTTGTTGAAGATTGGTAGCCTTGCCCACATAAACTATTTTCTTTTTCTGGTTATAGAAGTAATAAACGCCGGCTGTATTGGGCAATTGTTCTATATCCGGAGACGGTAAGTGCGGGGGCAGGTATTGTTCTTTGTTCCTGCCTTTAAGCATGCCGGCAACAATACCGGTAGTATCATTCTGTAAAACCATTTCAAAAAGCTGCACCGTAGCCATTGTATCACCCATGGCGCGGTGCCGGTTGGTAATAGTGATTTGTAACTCGCGGCAAAGATTGCCCAGGCTATAACTGGCAAACCCCGGAAATACTTTTCTTGCCATACGCACGGTACATAATTTTCTCGTGGTAAGATCGTAACCTGCCTGTAGCAAATGATGCCTGATAAAAGAATAATCGAAGTTTACATTGTGTGCTACAAAAATCCTGTTTTGCAATAAATTAAAAATCTTGTCTGCCACCTGCTCAAATAGTGGTGCATCGTACACCATTTCATTGGTAATACCTGTAAGTGCGGAAATATAGCGTGGAATGGTAACCTGCGGATTGATCATGGTATGAAACCTGCCTTCCTGCTCTTTGCCATTGTGCAGTACAATGGCTATTTCCGTAATGCCATTGGCAATTGCATGACCGCCCGTGGTTTCTATATCAACTATTGCATACATAATGGAGGATAAATTTAAGAAGAAATTGCTGATTTTGGGATTTAGGTATATTGAGATTTCTTTTTGTGTAACAGCCAGCATAATTAGCCATTATTGAGCAATTACAATCCAGCTATTTTGCATCTATTTTGAAATACGATTGTAAACAAATCCAACCCTCATAAATTCCAAAATCAGCAATTGTATTCAATCTCAAAATCAAAAAATTGCCTTTCAATTGTTACCTTTGCCAACCCAATAACGGGCTGATTATATGATGGAACTGAGTAAAAATTATATTCCCGCAGAAGTTGAAGATAAGTGGTATAAACACTGGCTGGCCAAAGGATATTTCAACAGCAAACCCGATGATCGTCCGGCATATACCGTGGTAATACCGCCACCCAATGTTACCGGTGTGCTGCACATGGGCCATACACTGAATGAAACTGTACAGGATATTCTTGTGCGCAAGGCAAGAATGAGTGGCTTTAATGCCTGCTGGGTGCCGGGTACCGACCATGCTTCTATTGCAACGGAGTCCAAAGTAGTAAGTATGCTGAAAGAAAGAGGCATTGATAAAAACACATTGACCCGAGAAGCGTTTTTAGCCTATGCATTTGAATGGAAAGAAAAATATGGCGGAATCATTTACAACCAGATTGAAAAACTGGGTTGCAGTGTAGACTGGAGCAGGGTAAGTTTTACAATGGATGATCACTATTACAAAGCCGTTATAAAAGTATTTGTTGATCTGTATAAAAAAGGTTTGATATACCGCGGCGCCCGGATGATCAATTGGGATCCTGCTGCAAAGACCGCGCTGAGTGATGAAGAAGTAGAACACAAAGACGTACAGGGAAAATTATATTACCTTGAATACAAACTGGTTGATAAGTCCGGTAATGAATTACCAAAGGGTATTACCATTGCCACACAACGTCCTGAAACAATTATGGGTGATACAGCTATCTGCGTTAACCCGGGGGATGATCGTTATACACATCTTGCAGGTGCATTTGCTTTTGTACCGTTGATCAACCGGCGCATACCTGTTATTTTTGATGAATACGTTGACAAAAGTTTTGGAACAGGTGCATTAAAGGTTACACCCGCACATGATATCAACGATTATAACCTCGGCCTGAAACATAACCTTGCTGTAGTTGATACGCTTAATGAAGATGGTACAATGAGTACTGCAGCACAAATCTATGTTGGTGAAGATCGCTTTACAGCAAGAAAGAAGATCATTGCTGAATTAAAAGAAAAAGGCTTTTTACTAAAAGAAGAAGAATACCAGACACGCGTGGGCTATAGTCAAAGAAGTGGTGCCGTAGTAGAACCAAGAATATCTACGCAATGGTTTTTAAAAATGAAGGAAATGGCAGGTCCTGCATTAAAAGCAGTAGTGGATGGGGATATTAAAATTCATCCGGGAGATAAATTTTTTGCTACGTACAAATATTGGCTGGAAAATGTAAAAGACTGGTGCATCAGCAGGCAACTTTGGTGGGGACAACAAATACCTGCGTGGTATGATGAAGCAGGTAATTGTTATGTAGGTGAAACGGAAGAGGCGGCCCGTGCGGCGGCTGGCTCAAAACTTACAAGAGATGCAGACGTGCTTGATACCTGGTTTTCTTCCTGGCTATGGCCAATGGAAGTATTTAACGGTATTACACAACCGGGCAATGCCGAATTAAAATATTATTATCCCACCAAAGTTTTGGTAACCGGGCAGGATATTATTTTCTTCTGGGTAGCGCGTATGGTAATGGCCGGTATGGAATATGAAAAGCAAATTCCATTTTACGATGTGTATTTTACCGGTATGGTGCGTGACAAGCAGGGAAGAAAAATGAGCAAACAGCTGGGTAATTCTCCTGACTTACTCAACCTGATTGACCGCTATGGTGCCGATGCTGTGCGTTTTGGAATTATGATCTCCTCTCCTGCCGGCAATGATTTATTGTTTGATGAATCTTCGCTGGAACAAGGGAAATTTTTCAATAATAAATTATGGAATGCACTGAAGCTGGTGAAGATATGGGAAGGAAGACAAACCGTAACCCAGGAACCACTAACAGATACTTTTGCCGTACTGTGGTTTGAGAACAGGCTGAATGAAGTAAAAGCGGAACTGGAAATATTGATGAGCCAGTTTAAATTAAGTGAAGCCTTAAAAACAATCTATTCTCTTATTTGGGATGATTTCTGCAGCTGGTATCTGGAATGGGTAAAACCCGGGTTTGAACAATTGATTGATGTATCTGTGCAGGGAAAAACAAACAGGTTCTTTACGGAACTGATGCAAATACTCCACCCTTTTATGCCTTTTGTTACAGAAGAAATTTATCATTTGCTGGAACAACGGGGAGATGATCTGTGTGTAAGACAGTTTACCGCAATACAGTCTTCGGACCTGGCAATTCTTAATAGCGGAAAACTATTGAAAGAAGCTGTAACTGCAATACGCGATGCACGCAATAAGGCACAGTTAAAACCTAAAGAAGCTCTTATCTTGCACATACAACCGGCAGAAAAGGATCATTTCAAACCAATAGAAGCATTACTTGCCAAACAGGTAAATGCCAAAACCATTATTTATACTACGGAAAGTATTCCACAAAGTATTTCAGTAGTAATGGGCAAAGACAAATTTTATCTGGTAACTGATCAGCCCATTCAAAATGTAAATCAAAAAGAAGAACTGTTAAAGGAACAGCAACACCTGGCAGGTTTTTTAGCAGCTGTTGAAAAAAAATTAAACAATGAGCGTTTTGTGCAAAATGCCAAACCCGAAGTAATTGAACTGGAGCGTAAGAAAAAAGCAGATGCAGAAGCAAAAATAAAAGTGATTGAAGAAAGCCTGGCGGGATTGTGACTTCACCCCGGTCCATCCCTACGGAGTGTGGGTGCCTCTCCGCCAGATTCGTTACTGATTATGGGCTGCGGGTTCCTGATTGATTAAATCTCATCAATAAATGATATGGTTTTAAATTGGCTGGATTAAGCTTAAAGACCACAGATCGTTTTTGTACAAAAGATGAACGGATTGCGACGCAACGATGATGCTATGAAAATCAATGCTGGTATTATCCCAAAAATAGATGATTGTAAACTTTAAGCAATCTTAAGGGGGGTGATGTGTTCTATCGTTGAAATAAATTTACCGGTAATACAAATTCAAACCGATCCGACCCAGTGCCTCCGTACAAATCCCGGTCTAATAAATGGCTGTAACGGATACCAAAATTCAGCGGCAATTCATTCCACCATTTGGTATCAAAAAATATTTCTCCACCGGTTGACCTGAACAATTCAGTTGTCCGGCGCCCATCCCGGTAAGCTACTTCACCGGCCCTTGTATAATCATAAAAAAGATTGGCCCGCACCCGCTGGAAATAAACAATATTAGCAATGCCAAAATCGGGATAAGCCAATGGCAGGTGATAGTTAATCCCAAATTTGTACATGTTGCGCAGGCTCGGTACTTCATAGCCCCTTGAAAAAGGAAAGCTATTCGAAAAAGAATATTGACCAATTGTATCCCTGTTCTGATAAGCAAGACTAAGAACAATATTGTGACTCGATGCAAAACCTGGAAAATAAAAATTTCCTGAAGCAAGAAACTGGCGTGCCTCTGCAGATTGAACGGCATTGCGGTAATTGATGTAAACCGATTGGGCAAAGCGCGGATAGATATGCTGTCTTGCCTGTTGAACCTGGTGTGTAAATGATATATAGCCATTGATATAACCCAGGTGACGTTCAGCAAAACTATCTTTATAAACGCCCTGGAATGTAACCGTTTTAAATATATAGTCGCTGCCCAGCGTCAGGCTGGCAATACTTCTGCCTTTACTGAGGTTTAAAGGAACACTCAGACCGGCATTTACCTGGCCTTCGTTCCAGTAAACAGGCTTGTTAACTGCAAGAAATCCCCTTCTGTCGAATATATAATTGGCACCAAGATTAATATAAGGAAACAATCCACCATAAGTAAAATTTGCTCCTGCCTCCTTATATTGTTCATTGCTGTTATACGCAACAAATAACTCAGACTGCATGGTATTTAAAACATTATTGCCTACCAGTGAAAGCTTGTAGTCGGGATCTGTTATATAAGGCAACAGGCTATGAAAATTGAATAACTTGTGTGTTTGTGCATATTTGGTAGCTATTGAATTTTGTACAGGCACAGTGCCCAGCAGACCGGCCGCATTGTTCTTTGTAAGATCAACTTTAAAAGTGCTGATAGCCTGGCTCCATTGATCCTTACTCACTTCACTCCACCCAAGTTCTGATTTACCGGCTTCCTGCAAACGGTAACCATAAGCAGTAAAACTGGTAAAAATAATTTTATTCCCGTTAACACAGGGCTGATAGGCGCCAATCCCTTTTGCAGTTATCCGCAACCGGTATAATTTTTTATCACTTAATGTAACCGCGAAAAGCCGGTCGTATCCGTTATCTGCCGCAGAAAAATAAATAGTATCATGCTGAACAAAGGGGTTACCCATTACACGGTAAACAGGTTCTGTGAGATAATCAACAGCGCCGTCATTGCTGTTAATGATGGCCATTGCCATTTCACCAGAAGGTTTTCTAACGGCAGCCACCAGTTGCTTATCATTTATAAATTCCGGGTAGGTATAAAAAAGATTTTCCGGGTTGGGCAGTGCTTTAATAAGGGCGCCTGTTGCGGCATTCAGCAAATGAAGCCTACTTTGGGCGCCAGGCTGCACATTTACTGCAACAATTATTTGCCCGTCTTCGCTTATACCGGGTGAAAAATATTTTGATTTACGGGTAATTGTTTTTTGTACACCAGTAGCTGCATCCAGTACCTGCAGTTCACTGTAATCGTTCCATCCCCATCTTAATGCCTGCCGGTAAGATGCATAAATTATCTTCCCATTGCGGTAAGCAAACTGGTTATCAACAGAAACATCCTTTACCCGGATGGTTCTTTCTTTTTCACCCGTCTTTTCAATAAAAGCAGGCAATTTTTTATAACTGGTTTTTACATAAATGATAGCAGCACTGTCAGCATAAGATGGAAATTCCTGGTCGGCAACAAAATGTTTATGCGTTTCGGTTACTGACTGCGGGTCTGTCGCCTGGCTTTTAAAGTAGCCAATTGCATCTTTTGAAAATGCATCAAAACTTTTTCCGGCGTATTGTTTTACTGCATGCTGAAAAGGATAGAACAAGCCTTTAAATGATGCGGCATCGTGTGTGACTTTTCTCCAGAAATCATCTCCGTATTTTTCTCTTCCATAAGCCACCAGCATATATCCGAGACGGTAATGATCAGGTGTAAAATCACGCAAAGAACCATTGCGTAATTTCATATAGCTGTAATTTTTACCTGCCAGCCATAAAGAGCGGTAATCATCAAAGAAAAACGGCAATCTTCCCCTGCCCTGCCTGCTTACCAATGTCTCCTGGAAAACAGCATCCCCTTCCCAGAACCAGTTTGGTATGGCCAGCGCATTGGCCAGCTCCTGCCCCTGCTGGCCAAATAAAACCCTGAAAGCATGAGACAATCCCACGTTAAAATTATTATACTGTTGTACATGCCTGTATTCATGAACGGCCAGCATATCCTGCCAGCGAAGGCTCCCCAATTCAAAACTGTTTTGCGAAGGAGTAAGATAAAACTCACTGCGAAAAGGCCCCAGCGCCACATAACCGTTAGATACAACTGTATTGGGATGGAGTACAATGTTTATTTTATTCTGGCGTGTACCAATGGTTGGCAGGGTAGCTTTACTTAATGCTGCTTCCACCGCAGCTATGCGGGCAGCTGAACTATCAAGACCGGTTGGAAAAATAACCCTTGCCGCATCATTGTTTACCTGCTTCCATTTAACAGATGGCGGATTACCGCCGAAACGCTGGGCATGCAAACTGCTTATCATCAACATGCAAAAAGCATAACAAATTATTGACTTCATAAGAATGTGAAGAATATTTTTCAAGTTAACCCATAAATATAAGTTACCCTTTGTAAATTGTTCCCAATATTAACTAAAAAACCTGCATGCTTCTTCCCGTCCTGGCAATTGCACCTGGCCTCGCTATCATTTTATATATCTATCGCAAGGACAGTTACGATAAAGAGCCAAAAAAATACTTACTCGTTTCTTTTTTCCTGGGCATGCTCAGTGTTTTGCCTGCTTTTATCCTGGAAACAGCTGGCCAGTTAATTTTTGGGGATATGGGGCGATCTGACTCTATACTTTTTTATGCATTTTTTGCTTTCATTGTAGTAGCAGCCAGCGAAGAGCTCAGCAAATTTGCCATGGTAAAATGGTATGCCTATCCTAAGAAAAATTTTGACGAACCTTTTGACGGAATTGTTTATTCTGTGATGGTGGCAATGGGTTTTGCAACGGTAGAAAATATTCTCTATGTCTACCGGAATGGTTTCGGTACTGCTATTCTGCGCATGTTTTTATCGGTACCTGCGCATGCTGCCTTTGGAATTATTATGGGGTATTATATAGGGCTTGCAAAATTCAATAAAGAAAAATCCATCTCCTACCTGGCTACAGGATTATTCCTGTCGGTATTCTTTCATGGCGCTTTTGATTTCTTTTTGTTCCTGCAGGATAGCATTAAAGTAAGGGCGTATGTAAGCGAAGGTTTGCTTTTCTTTGGCGCTGTTGTATCTTTTTATTTTGCAGTGCGCCTGAGTTTGCGTTCCATACGTTTACACCGTGAATTGTCCAGGCTTGATTTTGAAAAACGAAATAACCAGGTATAATTTATGGAAAGTGTAATAGCAATACGTCATGCTGGTGTTGCAGATATCAGTACTATTGGTTCGCTGGCGCACCAGATATGGCCCAATACATATGGGCATCTTATGTCTGAAGAGAAATTACAGTACATGCTGCAGTTAATATATAATCCTGCTTCCCTTAAAAAACAAATGCAGGAGCAGGGGCATGTTTTTTTATTGGCAGAAATTGATAATGAAGCAGCAGGCTTTGCATCGTTTTCAAAAATAAATGAGCAGGATACCTATAAACTGCATAAGATTTATGTAAACACAGCTATACAAGGAAAAGGATTGGGCAAGGCATTGCTGAATGCGGTCATACAGGAAATAAAACTGTTAGATGCCACCACCCTGATTCTGAATGTAAAAAAAGACAATACGGCCAAAACATTTTATGAAAAGTTTGGGTTCACCATAATCAAAGAAGAAGATATTGATATTGGCAATGGCTTCTTTATGAACGATTATGTAATGGAGAAAAATCTATAAGCCTTGAGCTGTTAGCTAATAGCAAGCAAAAAAGAACTGGCTTTTACCAATCCACATCTTGTATCAACCAATCAACTAACCTTTCCCATGGCGGCATCTTTCATTTGCCTTGATGTTTCATGACCAAGGTATTTTTCTATTCTGCCTTCAATAAAATAAATAAGCGGCGTTAAAATAATGGCAACCGTGAATTTATAGGCATAGTTAACCATGCCAATAGCCAATACTTTTTGCATGCTCCAGTCCTTTCCAATTTTAAATGCTATAAAAAGAACAATAAAACTGTCTACCAGCTGAGATACTACTGTTGACCCTGTCGCCCTTAACCAAACTTTCTTCTCCCCGGTGGCTCTTTTAATTCTATGAAAAACGGTAACATCAACAATCTGGCTTACCAAAAAAGCAGTGAGACTTCCAAAAATAATCCACATACCCTGCCCAAAAATTGAATTAAATGCCTTCGACATATCGGGCACGCCGTCCTGTATGCCTGTGCCGTACCAGAAATCTGCGGAAGGTACATGCATAGCCATATAAAACATAAGGAACGCATATGAAATCAATGCTACAGCAATATATGAGATGCGCCTGACAGCTTTTGGACCATAGTATTCGTTCACAATATCGGTCATTACAAACTCCAGCGGCCAAAGCAAAACACCACAGGTTAAACTCAGCGCCAACCCGCTTTCGCCCAATAAAGAAAAACTCAATGGATGAGAACCAAAAAGCTTTTCAAGAGAAAATATTTTTGTACCGATACATTCGGCAATCAATGCGTTAGCAACAAAAAAAGCGGTAAAAAAAATAAACAGTTTGGTGGGTTTGTCTTTAAGTATGCTGTGTATCATTTGATATAAATATACAATTGAGCAATTAAGAAAATAAAATTTACAATGAGTAACCACCGGGGCACTTTACCTGCCAATTTTTTCCTGAACCAATAGATACAAGTGACCAGGTTTGCAAGGAAGTTGACAATATTGGCTGTAATAAGCCCGGTAACAATCACAGTTGATTGCAAATCTCCTTTTGGTATAAGGGTATAATATTTCATGAACCAGGTGGCTACCCAGCACAGGTTGGCAATAAAAGCAAGTTTGTGCCAGAAAGAAAGTTTATTCATACAGGGGTATAATACTTTTAAAAATAGGATAAAGAAAGGCAAAATTAAAAAGTAAAAAATAAAAGTGAGAAATCAATCAGCACAAACAGGCTTTTGCATTTTAAATTTTCTTTTTTTACTTTCTTAAGAAAATAAATACAGCTCCAACAAGGGTTAACGCAATCACCAGTTTTCTGTAGCTATCATCTTTTATTTTTGCAACTATTTTAAGTCCGGCCCAAAAACCGGCTACCAATGCCGGCAGTAATACCAAATCCGTTGTTAGCGTGGCTGAATTTATATTTTTCCAGTAAAATACCTGGAAAGGAAGCTTAAAGAAATTCATTGCTAAAAACACCCATGCCGCCGTTCCTATAAAATTATTTTTTGAAATCTGCATGGCCAGGAAATAAATATTGGAGAATGCGCCTGCAAGATTACCCAGCATGGTGGTAAAACCGGACACCAGCCCCATGCCTGCCGTAAAAAATTTATTGGTAGGAACAATTACTGTTTTGCGTATTTCCATTGTAATCATGATTACTACCGTGAGCATAATAATGATTGACATTATTTTTCTGAACAAAGCTTCATCCAGATCTTTCCCGGTGAATACACCAATAAGAATTCCTATCATCATCCATGGAACAAGCCGCCAGAAAAGCGGCCATTGGGCATGCCTGTGGTAATACAGTACGGCTAATATATCTGCAGAACAAAGCAATGGTAACACAATGCCGGTAGATGCTTTGCCACCAAAAACAATGGCCATCAGTGTAACATTCAGCATGTCTATTCCTTTTAAACCTGCTTTGGAAAGACCGATGATAAAAGCCGCCAATGCGATCAGCAGCCAGTTACCGGGCGACCATGCAGAAAAAATATCCAGGAATAAGCAGTTATTCATTTACTCAAATATAATGTATCAGCCAATCAATCTTTACCTGTTTTACTTCAATTAGTTTTATATATACCATACAGAAGAGGAAGATAATGATAAGTTTATTGTTTCTCCCAATGAAAATGCATTGCTGTTAGTTCTTATTCTTATTAATTGCCTGCCTGTTGTCACATCAATTGTGTAATAGCTGCCCATAAAAAATATGTTTTGTATTTTGGCCGGTAATCTATTCTCTGCAGCATTAATAATAAACTGTTCGGGCCGCACCATCATTTTTTTTTGTTTTGATACGGCAGCATTTAACATTACAGCATCGTCATTATTGATAAGATTGTATTCTCCAAAAAGCCCGGCACAATATTCATCCACCGGTTGCCGGTAAACCTGTTCTGGTTTTTCCTGCTGAATTAATTGTCCATCTTTCATCACCAGTATGGTATCTGCCCAGGAAAGTATGTCAGGCGCATCGTGCGAAACCATGATACAATTTATACGCAGCCTTGTACTGATATCATCTATAACCGATTTTATAATTCCCTTGTGTAATGCATCCAGGTTTGAAAAAGGTTCATCCAGTAACAATAGTTTTGGTGAGCCAATCAGTAATCTTGCCAGTGCAATTCTTTGTTTTTCGCCACCGGACAATTGATCTGTTTTGCGGTTTAGTAAGTGATCAATCCTGCATACTTTGTATAATATACCAGCTGCTGACTGTGTAAGTTCATTGGCGTAGGAAAGAATTTCATGCACCCAATAATTATTACGTAGTTCAAAATGCTGGCTCAGGTAAGCAATACCTGCATGGCCGGGTATTAACTGATCATTTGGTCCCCGCACTTTTTTTTGTTCGAATAATATTTCACCGGCATCTGGCTGCAGCAGGCCTGCAATCATTTTTAGCAGCGTTGTTTTTCCGGATCCGGTTTCTCCTGCAATGGCAATTTTTTGAAATGGCTGTTGTGTAAAGCTGACATCCTTTACTGTAAAAATTGTTTTTTCTTTTTTGGAAACACCCGACACATGTAATAAAGCCATGTTACGAAAATAATCCATCCCGGGTAAATGACAATTGTAAAGCCTGGTATAGTAAAGCAGATAGATTGTCCCGGGCGTTTTAAAAAAGCTTTTTGATTTTAAATGTCAGCATAAAAATAAGAAACAATATAAGTGTGATTGCGTGAAGTGTAAAGATGATATACTGCGTAATAATTAGCCAGTCAGGTGATTCCCTTAAAAACAATGCATACAGCGCAAGCGCTACAAATAACCCTTCTGTTGAAAAAACAAATATTTCCCGGCGCTCCGTTATACTGCGCTTCAGGGGTCGCAGCTTATTCCAAATCCAGTAAGCCATCAGCAATAATCCTGCAACAGCATTTGTTACGGATACATATAAGTATAATTGATGCATAACCAACCCGGTTATTAGTATGGCAGCGTATAAACAAAGAGAAAAAATCAGGATTGTGTTCACTTTCCTGTCAATGTTGTTACTCATAATCACGTAAAATACAATTTAAATGTATTTGTAAAATCCCGGATTTTTTGGTCAAAATATTTTTTATTACTGACAATTCCTGATGGCCGCTGATATTACATTAGCACAGGCAGAAACTGTAATCGCTGCCGGCAAAGTGAAAGCGTATTAAAAACTAAAATGGAAATAGCCTGGTAGATGCGGGGAGTAACCTGGTTGGTTTGCACATAAGTGCAACTTCGTGTTATTTGTCTGTAATGGCTAGCTTATTAAAGGCGACTGTATTTTAAGAGTTACGGGGCGGCTGAAGCGTTATGAGGCCTGTAACGCACACTCTTTATAAACGCCTGTCTCCTGTGGGGTAGACAGTTTCAACTGTTCCAGGAGCGTAACCAGGTGTTTATTTTTTACAAAAAACTCCAGGATAATAGCATACTGGCAATTTTCATAATAGGCTTCGTAAATGTTTAATTTACCATGGTTGGGTAACTGTCTGTATACATCCAGGTTAGTTCTTGCATCAGAAAGAAAAGCAAAAACCTTGCTTTCATCGGGATGGGCATCATTTATTCTTTCGGCTTGTACAACCAGGTAACCACCTGCCTGCTTAGCCTTTATTTCCGGTTCGGGTGTACGGGATGACTTTTTTGCACGCGTAAAGCTAAACTGAAGCTCTCCTACTGCGCAACGGTGCTGCGCGATGTACTTAAAAACGCCATTATTTTCTGATTGCTGCAGGGTAACATCTACATCACTGTTAACTGATCTGTTATATTGCTCCCACTGTGTAACGAACTGTTCCGGATTGAGTATTGTTTCAAAGCAAACAAACTGCACTATTTTGTCTTCGCCCATTATTGTAAGATAGGCTTTATAATCGGCTTTCCAGCTTTTATATGTGCTTTTGAGTTGTATTCCAAGACATTTAAAGATTTCTGGGAAAAACCTGGTTTTATTTGCAGAAACAGCCTTCATGGCACTTATACACACATCTTTAACATACCATTTTTCCCCGGAAAATGATGTTAAAAAACCGTATCTTTACAGGAGTCTGCAGAATAATACTTTCGCTGATACCGCCTGCTCCAATTGGTTAATTTAATTGTAATTATTTTTTAACAAAACGAAATACACTATGTCCGAAACATGGAACAAAAAGGAAAGAGAAAAGAAAAGACAACAAAACAAAAAAGAAAAGGCTGAAAGAAAACAAGAACGCCAGGAAAAAGCCAAAGATGGCAATAACCTGGAGAGCATGATGGCATATCTTGATGAAAACGGTAATCTTTCTTCAAAGCCACCTGATCCAAGAAAAAAAATTACCATTAACGCAGAAGATATTGAAATAGGTGTACCCAAACAAGCGCCTGTTAACCCCGAAGATTTAATAAGAAAGGGCATTGTTACATTCTTCAATGATGCTAAAGGATATGGTTTTATAAAGGACCAGGAAACGCAAGAGAGTATTTTTGTACACGTAAATGCACTCACAGAAACCATTAAGGAGAATAATAAAGTGAGTTTTGAAGTTGAAATGGGCCCCAAAGGCGCCAACGCAGTAAACGTTCACCTGGTCAAATAGCCCCGGCTATACCTTAAAAAGCTTCCAGTAATTTTTTTACCACGGCATTCATGGCTTTTACATCTATCCATCTTGCCACCATTACAAGATCGTGTTCAGGATCTGTATAAATAAAGTTGGCGCCATTGCCTACATGCATAAACGCAGATTCGGGTGCCGATGGTAATAATTTCTTATCTGTATTTAAAAACCAGTTCATATAGCCATAGTCGGTTTTTACAGGTGTAGGTGTTAGCGCCTGTTTCACCCATTGCTTACTGATGAGCTGTTTTCCATTCCAATTGCCTTTATGCAGGGTTAATAAACCAAAGCGGGCCATGTCATAGGCATTAATAAACATACCGCCACCCCAATGTCCCCCACCGCTTACACTTTGCACTGCCTGCCCGTCAAGCACAATCCATGAGTTACGGTAACCAGTCCATCTCCAGGAAGATGAAGCGCCGATAGGATCCATTATTGTTTGTTTCAATACCTGCGGCAGCGGCCTTCGCCATACACTGGTTGCCGCCAGCGCCAGCACATTCACTCTTACATCGTTGTATTCATACACTGTGCCTGAAGGATGACGCGGCCTGTTCATCCACGTACTTGCATTACTGTCGGGTCTGTCTGCCCATTCCGGCTTTCCCCACAGTGTGCCTTCCCAATCGCTTGTCTGGCGCAGCATATCATCCCATGTGATGGTACGGTTGTGGGCAGTAGAGAAAAGATCTACCAGTTGCGGCTGACCGATAAAATCTGCAGGTCGGTTCACCGGTTGTCCGTACAGTTCTATGGGTGGAACATAAACAGCTACTGTATCATACACATTTTTTATCAGGCCGCTGTCAACTGCAACGCCTATTACAGAACTTAAAAAACTTTTGGTAACGCTGTGCGCCATATCGCAACGTGAGGGTTCACCCCAACTGGCTATAATATATCCTTTGTAAACAATGATGCCAGTTAGCGCGCCTCTCTCCGCAAACGGACCTATTCCTTCGCCAAAAGGTTCTTTGCCAAAAGTGCGGTAATGATTCACTTCCATGTTGCGCGGCGCTTTCACTTCACCGGCAACAGCCGCAGCAATGGCGGCTTCTATTGCGCTTTGCTTTAGTCCAAGTTCTGCAGGCAATTTTTGTTGCCAGTTATTGGCAGGTGGAAAATAGTCTGCTGGTTTTACAGGTTTTACTTTTTGCGCTAAAGAGCTAGCTGCAATCAGTAAAAAGGATATATAACAGATATATTTTTTTATATACATAAACCATTCTTATTTAATACAAAATTTACAGGCATAAAAAATACATACCGGCAGATAATTCCAGGTAATGCTACCCAATTCTTTTAAACGGACTGGCTGCAGCCTTCGCCTCAATTTCTACAAGTATTTTATCCAATGACTTCCTTGATAAATAGCGAGATTAATCTCTTTCTGGCTAAATGCACCACTAAACATAAAAAATGCCAG
>JBDSOC010000209.1:0-3709 GCA_039915085.1 Chitinophagaceae bacterium | reverse complement strand
GTGGCAAAAATGAGAGTGTAATTTCTCCATCCTTTACTAAAAAATCATCTTTGCTTAGTGCGTAATGCGTACCATGTATAAGAATGGGCAGTATATCCAGTTGTAATTTCTCCGCCACATAAAAAGCCCCTTTGTGAAACCGCTTTAAATGTCCATCCAGCGAACGGGTTGCTTCCGGAAACACTACTACGGAATAACCCTGTTTCACGCGTTCCGCTATTTTATCAAGCCCCTCTTCTGTATTTTCTGTTGTAGGAAAAAAATCTGCTGCCCTGACCACAAACCCTACAAAAGGCAAATTCCACACTCTTTTATTAATAAACAAAATAATTTTAGGATGCAGCATCATGGCCAGCAATACATCCAGCGAAGACTGGTGATTACAAATAATAACGGCCGGCGTGGAGAAATTTTCTTTTAGCGGATTAATGATACGTTTCTTTACATTGGGCATTATATACAATAAGCTGCGTGCAAATGTTGAAAGAAGTGTATGATAAACAAGCTTGCCCTTTTCCTTACTGAAAGGATTGAGTTTAACAAAGATCAGCGCTGTAAGTGTCACCAAAACGCTGCCCGATGCAAAGTAACAAAATGCAAATACTGATTTTAATAACCCTGCGAAAGTCCAGGGAAAACGGTTTTTACTGATGCGGTTCTTTATTAAGAAATTAAAAAGGAAAGGAATTAATAACTGTCCAATCACCACCACGCATAAAATACCAATGATGGCAATCAAAGCTATGGAACGCAGTGCGGGATGTTTGGCAAATATTAATACCCCAAGACCGGCAATGGTTGTAATGGCAGAAAGCAGGATGGAAGACTTATAAGATGCCAGGTTTTTCTTTCCTGTTTTGTATTCCTGCAATAAACCATCCATGATAAAAAGGCTGTAATCATCACCCAGCCCAAAAATCAGGGCAGATATAATAATGTTTACAATATTAAATGTAATACCCAGTATACCCATAATGCCCAGTATCCAAATCCAGCTGATAAACATAGGTATAAAAGAAACCAACGTTAATTCTATGCGGCCATAAGATATAAGCAGTACTATAAACACCAGTATGGAAGACATTAAAGCAATACTTCCAAAATCTGCATTGATAATTTCTACAAACCTGCCAGTCAGGTACTGTTTATCAATAACAGTGGTACCGGTACTGTTATCAAAAGCATTGTATAACTGTTGCCTGTTCTGAGGTGTTACTTTTACCAGCGTAATCACCGTTGCTTTACCAGGTTTTTCTGTTATATAATCATCCAGGAAATTTTTACGGATTACCGAAACAGTGGAATCATTTACGGGGGTATATTGTTTGTTTAACAATGCTGTAAATGGTGCAAAGGCGGATGAATTATATTTTAAAGCACTTCCTGCTGCCTGCAATGTTGCCAGCAGTTTTTTCTTTTTTTCTATGGCCCAGTAATCATTCCAGCGCCTGATTTTTTCCTGTTGCAACTGATTGGAAAGAATAAAAGAAGAAACACCTGAATATTTTTTTACTACCCCCTTTTCTTTAAGTTGTTCAATAATTGAGGACGCTATTTCATTTTTTACAAGTGCTTCATCCAGGTTATTTCCTGTTGATAGCAGGTATACTGATTGTAAAGAGTACGCGTTTATCCTATTTAAACTGGTATCCGCTTTCTTCAGCCTCTCGCTCATAAAATTCATACGCATCATATCAGGCTCAAATTTTACATAGCGCGCAGTGTATGCAAACACAACAGTCAGTAAAATAATCACCCCAATGATAATTTTATTGTGTTCCGGGCGCCAGCCTGCAACTTTATCAATCCATGAAAGCCGGGGAGGTTCCGTTCGCTTTTCTTCTGCTTCAGAAACAATCAGGTGTGGTAAAAAAATAAGTGAGCAAAGAGAGGCACCTACCAGGCTGAATGCTGCAAACAATCCCAAATCTTTCAGCATTGTTGACTTTACAAATTGCAGGCATAAAAAACCACCTACCGTAGTAAGGCTGCCAACAGTTAGCGGCATGGTAAGATCTGTTATCACCTGCCGTATATTATGTGTGTGCCTGTAATGATTAAAAACATGCAGGGAATAATTTACGGCAATGCCCAATATAACCGATCCCGTTCCCAACGCTATTACAGAAATTTTTCCTTTGATGAGATAAAGGAGTGCCAGTGAAAACAAAGCACCAAAAAGCACCGGTACAAGAATAAGAAATGGCGCCCTTTTTTTTCGAAAATAAAACCCGATAAACAGTACCAGGAAAACTACAGTAATACCCTGTGTAAACAAAGTATCTTTCCTTAATTGCACTGCATTGCTTGCGGCTACTGCGGTAGCGCCAAAATAATCTGCCTGCACGCTTTTATATACATTCTTACCCAGGCTATCTGTAATATTATCAATTCCTTTTAGCAGCAATTGATTTTTTCCGGTATTATTGGGTGGGTAAGCCGGCGTAATAAACAGCATGAGATGCTGCTGGTTTTTTGTAACTATATAACTGTCGTACAATTCAAAATTGTCATCGTACTGCAGTTGCTGTAATTTTTTTAATCCCAAAAAAGAAATCCCCACCGGATCTTTTACAATCATACTTTTGAGCGCAATACCTGCAGGTGAACCAAGTGTACGGATATTTTTTTGCAGTGTTTTTTGTATTGTGCCGGGTTCAATTAATGTATCAATAGCTGCATAATCTTTTTCATCAAGATAAACAGGTAAATGTTCGCTGATTGAACCAAACATCTGCAGCACCAGGCTGTCATTGGCCCGGTCCTGTATCCTTGCTATATAATTTCCGCATTTTTCTTTCAAAGCAGCTGTAAAAGCAACGGCATAGATCACCAGGCTATCTGGCTGCGGTTCTGCTGTGGTATCTTTTAACGATACGGTTACCACCAGTTTATCCAGAAATTTTGAGTTTTGAAAAACCTCGTTTAATTTTTCAATTTTTTTATCTTGTGGTAATATTCCGGCAATATCTTCTTCCAGCTTTATGCGCGATGCAAAAAAACCCGATAGTAAAAAACAACTTATAAACGTAATCCAAAACAGTCCCGATCCCCGGGGGCGTTTCTCAAAAAAATTATAAAGAGAGATAAAAACTTTTTCCATGCAGGTATATCTTATGCTGCCGCCAACATTTTTCTTTTAAAAATTTTCATGAGCAAATAACTAAGCAGGCCCAGTACCAGGGCTGCTGCAACAGCCAGTGTTATACTGCCATAAATATATTGCTGCAGATTCGCTTTTATGTCCTGCAGACTAATATTTTTGCTGAATACGAGGTGCATAGCATGGTCGCCCATCCACCAGGCACCCATTTTATAGCTTAAAAAAATAATCAATGGAATCATGGGCGGTATACTGATGTTGGCGGCAATAATCACCAGGCCCTTGTTTAATTTTAAAATAACAGAAAAAAAAACTGCCAGCGCCAGTTGAAACCCCCATAAGGGAACAATACCCATGAATATACCAAATGCAACAGATGCTGCTTTTAATTCATCGCTGTGCTGTGGGTTCAGGAAATGCTGGTTCAGGAACTGTTGCCGCTCTTTTTTATTAAAGAGTCCCCGTAAAAAATTACGTGGTATAATATACAGCACGGTTATCAGCACCAGGAATGTATTTAAAATACTGATCCGGGTGAAATCTTTTACTGGTCTGAAATGTGAAACGCGTATTTCTTTTGGGGCATAATAAACGCTCACTGGTACA
>JBDSOC010000192.1:0-4302 GCA_039915085.1 Chitinophagaceae bacterium | reverse complement strand
CAACAGTTATTAATCCATCGTGATGATCATGGTCACCGCAACTTAGTATTACCTGGAAACTTGGCGTAGCGACCCGTCCTCTTGGCGAACCTGTGCCACCACCTTCGGTTTTGCTTTCAGTAAGCATCTTCTGCACTAAACGGTTACGTTCTGCTGCTATTTGTTTGCGCAACTGCATGTCATGCTCAAGATCAAAATAAATTATCCCATCAACAATTGTCTTTTCAGGTTTTGCATAAATGCTTAACGGATTATCGCTCCATATTACCAGGTCCGCATCTTTACCTGCTTTTATACTGCCTACCCTGTCTGCCACATGCAGCATGGTTGCCGGATTTATAGTAACCATTTTCCATGCGTCCTCTTCGCTCATACCACCATACTTTACACTCTTGGCTGCTTCCTGGTTAAGGCGACGTGCCATTTCAGCATCATCTGAATTGATGGCAACATTCAATCCTACCCTCTGCATAATGGTTGCATTTTGCGGGATAGCATCCTGCACTTCTACTTTATAGGCCCACCAGTCGCTGAACGTAGAGGCACTAGCGCCATGCTCTTTCATTTTATCAGCTACTTTATAGCCTTCTAGTATGTGTGTAAACGTGTTAAACCGGAAACCAAATTTTTCCGCTACCCGCATGGCTGCTGTAATTTCACTTTGTATATAAGAGTGACAGGTAATAAATCTTTTCTTATTCATTATCTCTACCAATGCATCCAGTTCCAGATCGCGGCGGACGACCATTGGAACAGCGCCTTTCTTTTTATTGTTCTCTTCAGCGGCCTTCATAGCTTTCTGGTAATCGCTGGCACGCTGAAAAGCATCTGTCAGTACTTCTTCTACTCCCATACGCGTATCGGGGAAACGGTTATTGCCCTGTGTGGCAGTTGTACGTTTTACATTTTCTCCCAATGCAAACTTGATAAACGGATCTGAGTTTTGAAATTTGAGACCCTCATCATTTACACCCCAGCGTAATTTTATAAGTTGTGTTTGTCCGCCAATAGTATTGGCAGAGCCATGTAATATATGTGATGATGTAACGCCACCGCTTAACTGGCGGTAAATATTTATATCTTCCGGGTTAAGGTTATCGGCAATCCTCACTTCAGAAGTTACAGACTGGCCCCCTTCATTGATAGATGCCGCTGCAATATGAGAATGCTCATCAATAATACCTGCGGTTACATATTTACCGTTGCCATCAATTACTTTAGCAGCCGCATCAGAAAGATTTTTTCCTACCTGGGCAACCTTTCCGTTTTTAACCAGTACATCTGCTCCTTCCAGCTTTCCTTCTTTTTCCCCTGTCCATACCGTAGCATTTTTAATCAGGAGCGTTTGTTGTTTGGGCAATGAGTCCCAGCCATAACCATCAAAAGGATATGTTACTTTACCCAAACGCAATGGCATTTTTCTGCGGACGCTGTCAGTTTTTTCAACAGCTTCTTTTACAAAAGTAGCCGTCCATAATACCCTGTTACCAGCTGAATCTTCACCATTGCCCTGCCAAACGCCGTTATTGTTTACGCCACTTAACCGTACCGTATTTCCACCCCTTGTACCAAAACCACCGCCTCTTCCACCACCCGGAGGTGCAGGACGGGCAGAATCGCCTGCCGGCATTTTTCTTATAGGTGTATTGGAAGAACTCAGCTTGATTAATTTTCCATCATAACTAAATTTACCTGTTAAAGTATCCTTTGCTATAACATTAGCAGTGGTTTTATTTTTTACATCAAGTGTATAATTGGAAACACTGCCACCAGCACCGGTTATCACTAAATTATAGGCGCCTGCAATATTGTTCCAGCTGGCATCATTTACACCATATTTTTCTCCCTGTATCCAGTTCTGGCAGATAATTGTTTTTTCATTAAAAATTGGCCCGGAAGTAATCAGAAAATTGGCCAGTTTGCCGGCATCCAGGCTTCCAACTTTATCATAAACACCCAGCATGGTTGCAGGCGTTTTTGTAAGTGCCTCAAAAGCTTTGCTTTCAGAAAGCCCATATTCAATGGCTTTGCGCAAGTTTGTTAAAAACTGCTTGCTATCGCGCAAATCCGAAGCTGTTAAACAAAAAGGTATATTGGCTTTTTCAAATGCGGCAGGATTGGTGGGAGCCAGTTCCCAGTTTTTCATATCCGCCAGTGAAACAAATCTTGCATCATTTGGATCTTCCACCTCCGGGGTCTGCGGAAAATTGAGCGGCAAAATAAAACTGGCTTTGGTGCCAGCTATTTCATTGATGCGCTGGTATTCATTACCACCTCCTTTAATAATGTACTGCACACCAAACTCATCTCCAATCCTGTCTGCACGTAAATCGGTCCATTTATCACTGCCATCAAAAATCTGCGGCAGGTTCTGTGTTTCATTAAATGCTTTCAGTGAAAGGTTCATCCCTTCTGCAGCAGGATTACTTTTATACCACAGTGCATCCAGGTAAGTCTGGCGCAGAAGGGCAATAGAACCCATTATAGAACCGGGGTATGATTGCGTAGAGCTGCCTTTGTTTAAAGAATAATGAGCCGATGCTTTTTCTTTTATGATAACGAGGTTTTCTTTCTGACTGGCCAGTGTAGCCAATACACCGGTACCTCTTGCAATACCATCTTTCTGGTGAATTAATACGGTGCCAAACCCTGCATCACGCAGGGGTGTTGCTTTTGTATCATCGGCAACAAAAAGTTTTGCGCCGTCTGCATCACTGTGAATGGCCTGGTTCCAGCCAAAAGAGCCTTTCTGGTTGGATGTAATTTGCGCAGGCCCTCCAAAATTAAATCCGCCTCCCTGGCGTTGCGGCACAGCAATACCATAATCGCTGTAGATATCAATAAAAGACGGATATATATATTTGCCTTTGCAATCTGTTACTACTGCGTCTTTAGGAACAGTTATATTATTCCCAATAGCCACAATTTTTCCATCTTTTACTACAAGCGTAGCATTGGTTAAAGTGACCTGCCCGTCTTTAATAATAGTAGCATTTGTAAAAGCATAGCTGCGTGTTTTGGGATCTCCTACCCCGTTTACAGGAAAGGTAGGTTGCGCGGTCATTTGAAGAAAAAATAGTAAAGCCGGCAAAAGCATCCGCATATGCTTCCCCCCCGGGAAAAGTCGTTTTCTCATGTTGTTTTGATTTATAGTTAGATAAGATGCTAAAGCATTGAAATTACTGAAATGAGGTAACTTCGGCGCAATAAATTGATCAACGGTCCAAAAAAAAATTGAAAGAAACAGCTTATTAAAAAGGCATTAAAACTAATTTTGTTAATGAACATTGCCGCTTACATTGATCATACTGTTTTAAAACCTGTTACAACAATTACAGAAGCAGAAAACTTATGCAGAGAGGCGGTTGAATACGGTTTTGCTGCAGTTTGTATTCCCCCGCCATTTGTAAAAAGGGTAAAAACTATTTTAGATCCTACGGAAATAAAAGTAGCTACCGTCATTGGCTTTCCGTTTGGCTATTCCGCTACAGAAGCAAAAATAGCTGAGGCCGTACTGGCAATTGTAGATGGAGCTGATGAACTGGATATGGTTATCAACCTGGTAGCATTGCGGATGAACGACTGGTCCTTTCTTAGTAAAGAAGCTGCCCTTGCAACACAGGTAGTACACAACAAAGGCAAAACAATAAAACTTATTATAGAAAGCGGCATATTAACCAACGGCGAAATCATACAATGCTGTAACATTTTCGGTCCATTGGGTATTGATTTCATGAAAACTTCTACCGGGTATGCAGAAAAAGGTGCCACTGTGGAGGCCGTGCAACTAATGCGCAGTCATTTACCGTCTGACATAAGGATTAAAGCATCAGGTGGTATAAAAACATATGCGTTTGCCGCCCAGCTGGTAGAAGCGGGTGCCTCCCGGCTGGGTTGCAGCGCCAGCGTACAAATTGTTAAAGAACAGCCGGAATAAGTTATTTTCACTGCCGCTTACCTGCCCCGGTGGCTTTGGCAATGATTTTGTTTAACAAGAGCTATACAAAGTATGTTTATGAAAAAAATTTTAATGACGGTGATAGTTTGCTGCTGTGCTGTATTGGCCATGGCCCAAACAGATTCTACTTCGTCCATTGTTATCCATAAAGATCCGCGTGTTGATTTACTGGTAAAAAAACAAACCCAGATAAATGAGATAACCACCCGTGATGCGCGACGCAATATAGCCGGATATCGCATTCAGGTTATTAATACCAGCGACCGCAATGCGGCTATTTCAGCAAAAACAAAAATTTACCAGTTATATCCTGAACTAAAGGCCTACCTGCTGTACCAGGCTCC
>JBDSOC010000189.1:0-7800 GCA_039915085.1 Chitinophagaceae bacterium | reverse complement strand
ATACTCTTTCAATAGCTCTCCAGCGACGGAGATCAAATGAACGTTGCCCTTCACCTATTAATTCAACTATTCTTTCCTGTTCTATTGCGTTGAAAAATGTTGGTTTATCGGTTGTTTTGGCAGCGGTTAAAGGGGGCAGGTTTCCGCGGTGGCGAACCTTATTAACCAGGTCAATCGCATCGGCCTGCGGACCGCTTACTTCATTGGTAGCTTCCGCATACATCAGGTAAACATCTGCCAGGCGTACAACCGGCCAGGCAAAATCACCATCACTCCTTCCTTGTCCTGTATAGTTGCGCACAAATTTGCGGAAAACATATCCCGAGTTACAACCGTCTGTATTATAAGTAATATAATTTACGCCTCCAATGTTCACTGTTCCGGCCCATGTCTGGTAGATGAATGGAACAAAGCCGGTAGATACCTGGGAAGCGCTTCCAATACTTGTTTCATAATCCCATTCGATGGTTGACTTCATGCGGTAATCGCGGTTGGCATAACTGTTTGGGTTAACCGCAGAATTAGGCGTGATCCTCGCAACATTGCCGGTGGCGGGCACCGTAGGGTTCATCGGAATCAAAGGGGTAGCAAAATCCCCGGTTATCGTTGACTGGTACCTGTCTGCTATCTCATAACGGGGAGACACCCAGCATTGTGAACCTTCATGAGAGCGGCCGGAAAAATCACGCATCAGTTCTTCTCCCTGGCCGGTACCTGTACCTCCATGTGTAAACACCATCAGCATTTCGGGATTACCGTTTGCTTTGGGCATAAACAGGTTAAAATAGTTGGGCAGTATATCTGCTTTTCCCAGTACGTCTATCTGGCCAGGATCACCGCCCAGATAAAGACTTACCGTTGGGTCATTAATAACCAGTTTGAAATCTGCGGCCGCGGCAGTGAATGCAGCAGTGGCTTCTGCAGCACTGGGTGTAAAACCTTCCAGTTCGGGCCATCCATTCTTGTTCCATGATGCCCAGTACAACTGCAATTTACCACGCAACGCCAGTACGGCTGGTTTAGCAGCTCTTCCCAATGCAGATGCTTTTGCAGGCAAATTTGCCAGAGCAAATTCATAATCCTTCAGGATAGAATCTTTTACCGCTTTGATAGGTGTACGTGCCAGCGTTGCCAGCTCAGCATTGGTGGTAGGAGATATTGTATAATAAGGAACATCGCCCCACATAGAAATCAGTTTAGAATAGGCCAGTCCGCGAAGGAAGGTTGCTTCCGCTTTGATGGTCTGTAAAACAGGGGAAGCCGAAATGGTGCTCCCCGACGCCTGCATTTTTGAAACATTTTCTATAACATAATTGGCACGGTCTACTGCGCCATACAGGTATTGGTACATTTTATCGAACAGGTTGCCATAAGCGGTAGGTGCAAACATACCACCAGTATTGGAACTCTGGTAGGCATCACCCAGCCGAAGGTTGCCTGAAGTAGTACTGTTGCCGCGGCAACGGAAAAATTCTGCCTGGCCATCAAAATAATAATCACGATCAAAACAGGGCCTCACGGCGGCATACAAACCCATAAGGCCGGCTGTAGCATCAGATTCGGTTTTCCAGAAAATAGAAGTAGGCACATCGGTAGTAGGCGTTTGATCCAGCAGGCTTTTCCTGCAGGAGACCGGCAATATCACACACAATGCCAGCGCCAGTATAGTAAATGTTGTTGAAACGCGTTTTATCTTTTTCATATTTTTAGCAAGTTTAGAAACCAAGTTGAACAGCCACTGAAAAGGCTTTATTTAGTGGATAAAGATTGTTGTTGTTACCAGCTTTTTCCGGATCCAGACCGCGGAAAGATGTAACAGTTAACAGGTTCTCGGCAGATCCTGCTACCCTGAAATTGGTTACGCCCAGTTTTCTGAACAATGGCTTGGGAAAGGTATAACCGAGCTGCAGGTTCTTTAATCTCAGGTAACTCATGTCATCCAGCCAGAAAGCAGTTTGTGCAGTGTTATTACCGCTTCCCCCAATGCGGGGCCATATACCTGCGCGGTTTTCAACGGTCCACGGATTGGTTACCTGTTCCTGGGTAACTGCATAACGTGATGTGCCGAAGTTGACACTGTTAAAAGCATTCAGCCAATAATCTTTACGGCCCGCAGTTCCTGTCCACAACATGCCAATATCAATGCCCTTCCAGGATGCAAATGCATTAAAAGTATAACTGGTAGTAGGCCGGTCGCGTGACGACTGTAATGCCTGGCGGTCATTATCATCAATCCTTCCGTCTCCATTTATATCCTTGCGCAGCAAATCACCGGGTTGCGCTCCCTGTGGCGTTGCCTTGTAAATATCTGCCCATGTTTGAGCAATGCCATTGTCTGCATACGTATATACATAGTTATAAGGCATGTCAAGAAACACCGTACTGTTTACACCATTGGCACCGGTGTAGGTAGCGCCGCGTGTCAGCAGCTGGCTCCATTTTTCCAGCCTGGTTTTGTTGTAGGAGCCGTTAATACTAACTCCATAACTAAACGCACCAATCTTGTCTCTCCATCCAAGCGTAAGTTCAATACCCCTGTTTCTCATGTTACCAATATTGGTATTGGGGGCATTGAACGCACCTGACAACAGGTTTGATAATGATGACCCTTGTATAATTCCTTTTGTAAGGCGGTCGTAGTAGTCAATTTCTGCCGTCAGCCTGTTGTTCAGGAACCCTAGCTCCAGCCCCAGGTTTAATACCTTGGTAGATTCCCAGGACAGGTCCTGGTTAATCAGTTTGCTGTTAACAAGGCCGATTACGCCTGTTCCACCAATAATATAATTATTTGCTGTAAGGGTGTTCTGCTGTTCATAACGGCCAACACCGCTATTATTACCCAGGCCACCATAAGAAGCCCGCAGTTTACCATTGCTTAAAAACTTACTGAGAATGGGTTTCAGGAAATTCTCTTCTGTAAAACGCCAGCCCACTGCAACAGAAGGAAAAAAGCCAAAGCGCTGACCCGGTACAAATTTGGAAGAACCATCTACGCGCATATCACCTTCCAAAAGATATTTGCCAAAAGCAGTATAATTTACGCGGCCAATATAAGACTGTAATCCCTCGGCGCTTGAAGTACCGCCATTTGATAATACATTGGGAAGTGCTCCATTAATTTCATTCAGACCCGGTGCAAGACGATCGTTCCTGGAAGCAGAGAGGGACCGGTCATTCCAATACTCTTCGCTGTATACAAACAATGCTGATAAATCATGATTTTTCCCAAAATTGGTATGGTAATTTAAACGGGCATTCATCAATGTTTTGTAGCCATTTAAATTGGTATTGGAAACTGCTGCGTTAGGGCCTACATATACACGGCTTCCAAAAGCATTTGTCTGGAAATTAAATGCCTGTGCAGGAGTCGGGGAACTCCAGTTAAACTGGTTGTAATAAATCATATTGTAATCCAGCCCCGCAGTGAGTCCTTTAATGGGTGTCCAGTCCCAGTACGCGGTTGCATTGGCTTCCTGCCTGGTCTGGTGATTTGGGCTATTGATGTATTGCTGATAGGGATTATACGCCTGTGGATCTTCACCGTAAGCCATCACACCGCCATATAAACCCGTCTTTGGATCATAAGGTGTTAAACCCGCAATGGCATATTGCATATCGAAGCCTGCCGTGTTGGTGGCAGCAGGATCCGTAAATCCTTCTTCCAGTGCATAGGTGAAATTAGACCAGTTGCCGCTGAATTTTATCCCGGTATTCATATTGTCACGTATCTTATAATCAAAATTGAAACGTGCATTGTATTGATTGTAATCATTGTTTATCTGCAGGCCGGTCTCATTTTTCATACCTATTGAAACAAAGAAATTGGATCGCTCATTACCACCGGCAGCAGATACGTTATAGTTCTGCAGTTTGCCATCGCGCATAATAACTTTCCACCAGTCTGTATTGGGGTAGCGCAAAGGATCAATAAGTCCAAGTGCCATCCATTGATCAATGGTACCATTTTTATACAATTGATTTGCATTTGTTGTATTGGTGGCAGCGCGGCGTTGTTCTGTTGTGAGTGCAAGTGGATAATTGGCGAGGAAGCTGATACCCTGTGTAGCCTTTTCCAATGCTGTATTGCTGCTGAAGTTAACTACTGTTTTCTTCAATCCTTTACCAGTGCGGGTAGTAATCAGTATTACACCATTAGCCGCCCTTGACCCATATACAGAAGCAGAAGTGGCATCTTTTAATACCGATACGGTTTCTATATCATTTACATTCACACGGTTGATATCAACATCCGGGATACCATCTACTACAATCAGCGGAGAACTGTTATTGGGTGTGCCTAAACCGCGGATTAAAAGTGCCGCACCGTTTCTACCCGCCATGCCGGTAGACTGGGTAGCCGCTAAACCCGGTACCAGTCCCGATAGTCCTGCGGAGATATTAGGGAGAGCGCGGCCAGTAATTTTATCATCTATATTCACTGTACCAACAGAGCCTACCAGGTTTACTCTTTTCTGACGTCCATAACCGATCACTACCACATCGTTTAATGCACTTACCCGCTGTACAAGCCTGATATTGTATTCCGTTGCATTGCCCACGGTGACAGTAGTGGTTTCAGTATTGGCCGAAGAAAAAACAAGGATAGCGCCTGTAGCCGCATTAATAGTGAAATGGCCTTTTATATCCGTACTTGTACCGCCTTTTGACTTTTGAACTGTTACAGAAACACCCTGCAAGGGGATACCCGCAGTATCTGAAACAACACCTGAAATCGGTTTCAGTTGTGCAGCAGAAAACAAAGAAATAAGAAGTAAGGAAACAAGAAATGTCATCCTTGAAAGGGAGTTATTCCCTAACAGTGGGAGCGTTTTAAGCATAGCAATCAGTTTTTGAGGTTAAGTTACCCACCTCAAACTTGGCAAAAAAAACTGAAATCGTTTTCATGTTGCAGCTATTTATTTACTAAAACGTTTGAGTAGTCTTTAAGAAAAAAACACATTGCCTGCGTAAAAAAATATATTATTGTAACAGATACTACTGTGCTGCAGGTTTGGACATGGAGATTATATGAAGGGTACTGTGCTGTACTGTTCAGAAAGCGCGGAGGCATTTTTCTAATGCATCATTCATATTGTTTGAAAATTCTATTTTCTTTTTTTTTGTCCGTTTTGTCATCTTTTTCTCTTCAATCAGAAAAGACCGCAACTATTGGGTCTTTTAGCGATGATGTAAAAAATGTATTGCGTAAGCAAATTATCGAAGAAGCAGGATGGGCACTACAGCAGTTACCCATTACTGTTACGGCAGCCTCATCGCCCCGGAGTGCCGGAGGGAAGCACGATTTTTTTAGTGAAGGTGATTACTGGTGGCCCAATGCTGCAAGTGCTGACAGTCCCTATATTCAGAAAGACGGCATGACAAACCCGGATAATTTTGTTGCCCATCGTCATGCTATGATAAGATTTAGCCGTATCGCCGGCGCGTTGGCATCGGCCTATAAAATAACGGGCGATGAAAAATACGTGATGCATGCACTGAGTCATTATAAAGCATGGTTCACTGATACAGCTACCTTAATGCATCCTCATCTTTTGTACGCACAGGCAATAAAGGGCCGTTTTACCGGCCGTGGTATTGGTGTAATTGATGGTATTCAATTAATGGAAACTGCGCAGGCAATGATGCTGATGGAAGATGCGCCGCACATGGATCAGCAGGCAGTAACCGGAACAAAAAAATGGTTTGAACAATTTCTGCAATGGCTAACCACGCACCAATATGGCATAGATGAAATGAATGCCGTCAATAACCATGGTACCTGCTGGGTAATGCAGGCTGCTGTGTTTGCAAAATTTACCGGAAACAAAACAATCATGCAACTTTGCAGCGATCGGTTTAAAAACATTTTATTGCCCGGCCAGATGGCAGCCGATGGCAGCTTTCCACTTGAATTAAAAAGGACAAAACCCTACGGCTATTCAATTTTTAACCTGGACGCTATGACTACAATTTGCCAGGTTCTTTCTACAGCGGACAATAACCTGTGGAACTACCAGACTGCAGACGGCAAATCAATTAAAAAAGGGATTGCTTACCTGTATCCTTTTATAGCTGATAAAACCAAATGGCCGCTGGCACCCGATGTTATGTTCTGGAATGAATGGCCGGTAGCGCAACCTTTTCTTTTGTTTGGGGCAAATGCATATAATAATGCAGGCTGGTTCAATACCTGGACGGAACTGGAACATTCACCCAAATCCGCCGAGGTAATAAGAAACCTGCCAGTGCGTAACCCATTGATATGGTTGCAATAATTAAAAATTAATAAATAATAATCAGGAGTTGGAAGATTCTTTAAATTACGGGCATTGTTTTTTAGTTTGCAACTTTTAACGCTTAATTTGATTTACTGATTGAAAAAATACACCGCTATATGAAAAAGTATTTTCTTTTATTAATTGTTCTTTTTTCCCTGGGACTGTCTGTTTTCAGCCAGGATAGTTTATCGAATGATCAGCGCATGGAATGGTGGCGCGAAGCACGTTTTGGTATGTTCATTCATTGGGGGGTATATGCTGTTCCGGCCGGTACGTTCCGCGGCCAAAAAATAGATCACATAGGGGAATGGATCATGAACCGCGGGAAAATTCCTGTGGTTGAGTACCAGCAATTCGCACAGCAATTCAATCCAATGCTCTATGATCCGGAAGCGTGGGTAAAAGCCGCTAAAGACGCAGGTATGAAATACATTGTTATCACTGCCAAGCACCATGATGGCTTTGCTTTGTTTGATTCCAAAGCAAGTAAATGGAATATCATGGACGCCACTCCTTATAAAAAAGATCTGCTGAAACCGTTGGCAGATGCATGCCGCAGACAGGGCATTAAACTGGGATTTTATTATTCCCAGGCGCAGGACTGGACCAATCCTGGTGGAGCGGTTGCGGGAAAACCGGCAAGGGAAGGATGGGCAAATCCTGATTCATCGTTAATTGATGCGTATACAAAAGAACATGAAGGACATTGGGATCCTGCGCAAACAACCAAAACAATGGCACAATATATAGACGATGTAGCAGTGCCCCAGGTAAAAGAATTACTGACTAATTACGGAGACGTTGCCGTGTTATGGTGGGATACGCCAACCGGTATGACGAAAGAATATGGTGCAAAACTGAGTGCTTTATTAAAATTGCAGCCGCATATTATTTCAAATGACAGGCTGGAGCGGCCAGATTACCCGGGTGATTATAAAACGCCTGAACAACGTATACCCAACCTGAGGGAACTGGATGGAAAAGACTGGGAAACCTGCATGACCATGAATGAAACCTGGGGTTATAAAAGTTATGCCAGCAACTGGAAGAGCACCGAAACACTGGTGCGCAATCTCATAGACATAGCTTCAAAAGGCGGTAATTATTTATTGAATGTAGGTCCCAAAGCAGATGGAACATTCCCGCAGGAAAGTATTGATCTGCTGAAAGGCATGGGTGTATGGATGAAAATAAACGGCGAAGCTATTTATAATACCAAATCAAGCCCGTTTGGACTTTTTGCATGGGGACGCTGTACAAAAAAAGACAATGCCAGTAATACTATTTTATATTTTTCTGTTTTTGAATGGCCAAAAGATGGGAAGTTAATAATACCAGGGTTGCAAAATAAAGTTATTGCAGCAAGCCTGCTGGCTAACAACGCAAAATTAAAAACGGGCAAAACAACGGAAGGTACAGTAGTCACTTTGCCTTCAAATGCGCTGGATCCTATTGCCACAGTTATTAAAATTGAAGTAAAAGGAAAAGTAGCCAGCCAGTTATTAAAAGCAAAAGATCCAAT
>JBDSOC010000140.1:0-9096 GCA_039915085.1 Chitinophagaceae bacterium | reverse complement strand
TTATTTATAAAGTGGTTTTTGACCTGGTCATACCCATTTTCCGAACCACCCAAAAGATCCGGCAGCAATTTGGCGATGTGCAACAGCATATGCAGGATCAAATGAATGCCACGCAAAATGGCCATACTGATCCCACGCCCTCACGACCATCAACAACCGAACAAAAAAAGACCAGGGCAGGAGACTATATTGATTTTGAAGAAGTGAAATAATATTTAAAAAAAATTACCCGAAATAGAAAAAGGGGTTTAATGTTTTGCATTAAACCCCTTTTTCTATTGACTATCTTTCTACTTTATTTAAAACACCCACTGCCACTGTATCCATGATTTGGCATCTGAAGCACTCACCATATCATAGGTAACGCCATCTTCTTTCAGAATAAGATAAAAACCTGCGGCGTTATATAACAAAGCATTTGAAAGTGCTACCGGTCCTCCCGGTGGTATGGCTCCTACATCTCCTAACTTACTAAAGACAACGCGTCCGTCTGCAGTAAATACTGGCGGAGATTTAGGCGCTGTGCCGTAAGTATTGTACGCAAGTGAGTTCCCATTTAGCATAATCGGAACAAATCTGTCTGCAGGATTGGAATAGCCATTGGGGTAATACATATAAAAATAAAATGTTCCTGTTGCATTTGACAGGTTTGCTATGCCAAATCCATCATCTGTACCATTTGCATGAAAGCCAGTATTTGAAACCCAGTAAACACCGCTGTTAAGACCCTTATCGCGCCATGCTTTCGGTGCATTTACATTATTTTTTAATGGCGCTGTGCTGCCGGTTATTGTAGCAGGGGTTGTTCCATTTATAGAAGTAGTAATGGTGGCGGTGCCCGCATCCCATACTATATTATCAAACCTGCTAACAGTTTGGGTACCGATGGCTACCGGCGTTACAAGATTAACGCTGGCAGCTGTAAAATAAACGCTGCTGGCAGCAGACTTAAGATTATTGGAAGCATCTAACCAATTTATATCAACTGATTTTGCGCCGCCTAATCCCGGAGTCAGTTCAAATTGAGTGGCACCGGTAGTCACCCTTTTAAAATAATTTTGAATATTGCCCCAGGCCAGCATGGTTGCCTGCAGTCCGCCGGTAAAATAGGCATCGTGCTGCGCTTTGGTAGCTTTTATTAACGTCACGCTTGCGCTGTTTAAATTTCCTGTCAGGCGGATGGTATCGCCCAGGGATGCTGCACTTATATTTTCTGAAAATGTAAACTCAAAATCGGTGCCCCAGCCATAGCCAACACCATACGGACTTTTTGAAATACGCGGATCAGGATCGCAGGGAACATGCAGGTAGCTGTAAGTATCAAAAATAAGTGCTGGCCTTGTCAGCTCCTTGATCCTGTAATCGGACGTTTTTGGAACCGCTGCCATACTTGTATCAAAGTCTGAAAACATTCTTACTTTGTTACTGTCGTTAAACTCTACATAGTAGGCAAAGGTAGCTACGGGTCCTGACTGACTTACGCCCTGGTTAAATGCGGTGCCGGTAGTGGTCTCCAGCAATATCCAGCCATTGGGAGCTTTGGTTAACTTACTTTGAATGGCGGTCAGCGCGGCATTTATCCGGTCGTCGGCTTTCTGACCATTGATCGTATCCTCAAATGTTTTTTTACAACCTGACGCCAGGGCTGCCACTGCAATTATATATATTGATAATTTTTTCATGCTGAGAGTGTATTTAATTTATTGCAGATAGTTTACAAATGCAGAGCGGCATTTGGCCCTCAGTGCATAAAAATCAATATTCCATACTCTTGCGAAATAATCTACTACCACGGCTTCCTTTGCCTTAATGGTTTTATACCCGGCAGATGTAGTGGAGCCTGCCTGCGCCAGCAATTGTTCATATTCGCCATAACTGCCGCCGGTTCCACCTTCACCACCTGCCAGCATGGTACTTACCATTTCAACAAAATCTTCATCGGGAGCAGCCTGCGCATATTGTGTAATAAAGCCATTAACCCTTGCCGTTGCAGAAGGGATATTATACCAGTTACCGGTATAACCGGTTGATATGGTTTTAAAAGATATGGGATAAGCAACATTCTGGTTGAGAATATGACCAAACTCATGGTGCATGGTATGCATGGTTTGCTTAAATGTATTGGAGTCTTTTTTTAAGCGGCTAAAAATATTTACTTCAAACAGCAGCATAGAAGTTCCACCTTCTGCCTGGCCCAAAAATTTAGTGCCATTGGGCAGGTATTCAGCACTGCCTGCCAATATAAGTGTTTTGGGAAGGTAACGCCTGAGGAATGCCGTATTACCGGTTTGTTGGGTATACGGCGCATAGGCAACATTCAACAATGCTTTTAACATGGGCACTACCTTATCCTTGTCAGGAGGGGTAATATCACTGGGATAATCCAGTTGTCCGGGTATCCACCTGTAATTTACCGCAACATTAAACGGAACTACCAGGCTGTCAAGGATAAATTTATCTACATCATCCTGTACCCATGTATCTCCACCAAGACCCGGAGGCGCCACAGTAAGTGGCGTAAAGTCTTCTTTTTTACAGGATGCCAGCAGTGTGGCGACCAGTGCAAAACAAGCGGTTATTCTAACAAGTTTTTTCATTATTTCAATTTTGAATAATTTAATCTTTTAATTTTTTCGGTTATCTCGGATTCGGTGCCACACCATACTGCGCGGATTCCGCAGGTAATTGCAGAATGCGTCTTTTATCAGTGGGTGCAATCGTTGTCACAATGGTTCCAAAATCACTGCCGGCATACCGCACCACTGGTCTCTTTAACCGTATAATGTCAAACCACCTTAGTCCTTCCTGCATATAGGTGATGCGTTTAAAATCCAGTGCTGCCTCAATTAAAGCAAGATCAGATGGCAACTGGTAATAATTAACAGCTTTTGCAGCAGTTACATTGTGCGTTGCCGGATTGTACGATTTCACATTTTTGCTTACCCATGCATTCAAATCGGTGATAGCGGCAGCCTGGTTGCCTGTTCTTACATAGGCTTCGGCCCTGTTCATTAATACTTCTTCCATTGAAAACAATGGAGCAGAGCCATACCGGATACCATCCCGGGTATCACCCACGTTGTAAGGGTTCCATTTTGGAAAATTAAACACCTGCGGTGTTGCGCCGTAAGTTATAATCCCATAAGCACCGCCTGTAACATTGGCGGCATTTACAAAATTGGAATTAAGCCCCTGCCCGTAACCATACCTGTATGCTGCATAATTGTCAAAATAACTGCTGATGGTTTCCTGCAACAATATATTGCCCGGATCTGATGACTGGTTATAACTGATAGCCAACTGCCCGTACTGTTGCGTAGCATAGCGGGTTACCTGGTCCCTGATAAGTGAAGCAGGATCTGCGGCACCAAAAACGGCGCTTGCATGGCTGATTACTTTTGGATAGTCCTGTTTAAAGAGATAAAACCTTGCGGCAAAAGCATGGGCCGCCTGTTGAGTAAAATGAAATTTTGGTGCTGTTCCATAGATTTTATCCTGTATAAGTGAAAGGCCACGGGTTAAATCACTTTCTATATTTGCGAAGTCAGTTGCTACTGTACCCCTGTCATAGTTTTGAAAAACATTTTCCTGTGGCTTTACTACAAAAGGCACACCGGGGTCCGAGGCGGCAGTTGCCGGATCATAGGGTTTTGCAAAAAGACATACCAGCATAAAATGCGCATATGCCCTGCATACCAGTGCTTCTCCTTTTTGTGCGGAAAAGGCAGCTGAGTCCGCGCCATTACAATAAATCAAAGCCTGGTTGGCTACCGCAATCGCTTTATAACAGGAATCCCAGTACGCAACCGGTGAATCGTATTTTACAGTTGTAACATCTTCAAAACGGTATGCCTGTGAATTGATCTGGTAAGATTCAGGATCTGCAGTGGCAGGTGCTGCACCCTTGTCTTCAGCATTATCGCTCAGCGGTTCTGTAAACGACATATAAGATGCATGCGGGTAAGCAGATGTCAGTAATTGTGTTACCTGGTCCGTATTGGTAATAACCGTCCTGTTATCCGGCAGTTTGCTCAGTGTTTTGCTACATCCTGCCATAAACATCACCAGGGAAGGCAAAAATATGGTTTGAATAATTCTTTTCATACTGAATACTATTTTAGGTTAGAGCCCAAGTTTTAGAGAGAAAGTAATTTGTTTGTTTACCGGTAATGCTACACCACCCGTATTGAAAAACTCAGGGTCTTGTCCGTGCAAACGACTATCTGAATAAATCAGCAACAAATTATTTCCGGTAAGCGAAAGTGAACCGCTTTTCATTCCAATCCTATTCATCAGTGCCAGTGGTACCTGGTAATTAATGGTAACGGCTTTTAAACGAACGAATCCACCATCTGCTACCCGGTCGTGCGAATAGTTATAATTACTGTAAGGAAACGCAGATTGCTGTTGCAACGGGTACCCTCCCTGCTCAAACATCAGTACCGAAGGAATATTGGTTAACTTATCATCGCCCGGTAAAACATATCTTCTCCCAAACTCATTGGGAAGCGCACTCAGGTCAGAATAATAGGAACCATAAATTGGGGTAAGCCGTATTTTATTACCCGCCTGGTAAGTAATCAGCACATTTACTGAAAAGTCTTTGTACCGGAATGTATTAAACCATCCACCGGTAATGGTAGGATCTGAAGGTCCCTCATATTTTAAGTAAGATGTATTAAGGCTTTGTAAATTGTTCTGACCGCTTACTTTTCCGCTGTCATTAATATAAAGTGGCGTACCCCAGGTTGGATCAAGTCCCTGGTTCTGCAGCGAGAACAATCCGCGTACAGGATATCCCTGTTTAGCCCCACCACCTTCACCGACAAGTGCAAAAATATTAGGAGTATTTTTAAGATTGGTAATATTGGTAATATTGAGACCGAAATTAAGTGTGCTGGTGATACCCCAGTTTTTTTCTGCAACAATTTTGCCGGTAAGTGATATATCCAGTCCGTGCGATTTCAAATCTGCATAATTGGCAAACTGGTTAACCTGACCTCCAATACCCGCTGTCCGCACAATGCCTATCAGTTCAAAACTTTTGCGGTTATAAAAATCAACAGTAAGGCCCATACGCTCATTTAAAAATCCAATATCTGTTCCAACATTCAATTCATATTTCTTTTCCCATGTCAGGTCAAGATTTTGCAAATCCTGGATGTTGATAGCGGTTTGCTGATCATTTATATTCTGCCTGTAGGTGATTAATGATTTTAAAATGGTAGTACTGTTGATGGCATTCCCGATACTGGCGTTTAAACCATAACTGGCTTTAAACAGCAAATGGCTGATGATGCTTTTGTTCATGTCTTTCATAAAACCTTCCTGGTCGGTATTCCATACACCTGCAACAGTCCAGGTAGGCAGCCAGCGTGCTTTGGTAGTGCTTCCCATCCTGTTGGAACCATCAGTACGCACAGTACCCATAATTGTATACTTGTCGTTATAGGTATATTGCGCATTGGCGTAAAAAGCCACAGCCCTGTCATACTCTGAATACATTCCATAATAGGTGCTGCTTGTTTCCACCATTTTTTTAAAAAAGCGATAGTCGACAAAAGGTGTTCCGCCGGTATTGTACTGGTAGCCTACGCCCACATTGTTGGAAGTCTGCCTGTCTGAAGACCTGTATTCCTGACCCAGCAATGCGGATACCTGGTGTTTTTTATCATTAAAACTTCTGGCAAAGCTCAGCTGGTTTCTGAAAGTATAATTAGACAGGGTTCTTTCTGTGCGTTTGTAAAATCCACCATGTGGCAAAACAGAAACCGCCTGGTCAAATGGCAGTGACGGATCCTGGTAAAGAAAAGGATTGCTTGAATTAAGGATGGAGTTATAGCCAGGCTGATTGGGATCGCCGATGCGGTATGCGTTGGCCTGGTTGGCATCATCCAGTATATTATGTTCTTCTGTTGATTTTACATAACGAAGGGCGCCCAGGAAATCATACGTCAAAAAAGGCGTTATTTTATAACTGAGGTTTCCCTGCAGTTTTCCATCCAGTACATTGAGGTTGGTATAATTGTTTTGCGTTTCGTATAAAATATTGAAAGGCGCATAGTCCTTGGTAGAAAAATTGTAGGTGCCGTTTTCATTGTATGCCGGCAGGGTACGTGTGGTATTCAGCGCATAGCTAAAAGGATTGATATCAAAATCCCTGGAATACGAACCCACCAGCGGATCCGAGTTCCTGTTTTCTGTACCTGCAGTTCTTTGCTGGCGCACATTGCCAGTTACTAAAAATCCAAAAGACAATTTCTTGGAGACATTATAGTTTTGCCTTGCAGAAATGATATAACTCTTTACTTTGTCGGATATCGTCCATCCCGGATCGGTATAAAAACTGGTGGAAAAATAAGACTGTGATTTTTCTGAACCGGAAGAGATGCTGAGTGAATGTTGCTGTGTTACTGAATTTTTAAAAAGCAGTTTAAACCAATCTGTGTTTACATTGGCATATTTCATCAGCCAGGCGCTTTTTGCTTCAGGCGTATTTTGTACGGTAAAGCTTCCATTGGCATTGGGCGTCTGCAACAGTTTTGCCAGTTGACCATAAATACCGGTATAACGCGCATTCACCAGTTGCGGATAAAGCAATCGTGCTTTTCTTTCCATATCAGCGTTTACAGAAATCTGCTCCGCAGAATTCATTACGTCATAATCAACATAGGAAGGCTTTAACTGCACACCAAAATTGCCAGTATATGAGATCAGTGGCTTAGAGCCGGATTTTCCTTTTTTGGTGGTAATTACAACGACTCCGTTCATAGCACGTGCGCCATAAAGGGCAGCGGCTGAAGCATCTTTTAAGATGTCGAATGTTTCAATATCATTAATATTTAAACCAGCAACAGAAGATCCCAGCAGTGTGCTTGCATCGCCACTGGTCAGTTGCTCGTTGGATACATTCACAATGTCTTCCAGCACCACACCATCCACCACCCACAATGGTTTATTTTCGCCATTAATAGAGGTAGCTCCGCGGATGCGTAATTTAGGAGCAGAACCAAAAGTACCCGATACATTTTGAACAGATACACCGGCGGCACGGCCTTCCAGCATGCGGCTGATATCAGTAACACCATCAATTTTAACATCAGCAGCTTTAAGGGTTACAGAAGCACCGGTAAATTTCTTACGGTCAATTTTCTGAAAACCGGTAACTACTACTTCATCCAGGCTGGTAATACTTTCTCTCATGGTTACAGAAACAATCTCCGTTGCTTTTACCTGTATGGTTTTAAAACCAACCATGGAAAGAGAAAGTACGGCGTTTTTCTTTACACCGGTTAATTCAAATTCTCCATTATTATTTGTGGTAGTGGTTTTTTTTGTTCCATTGGCCTGCACAGTTACACCTGTAAGCCTCGAACCGCTTGAATCTGCTATGACACCTTTTACAGTCATTGTACCATCATTGGTTGCGGGGTTCTGGCCAAAACCTGCGGATGTAATCATTGTGAAACCGGGCACCAGCAGTAACATAAGCGGTAACCAATTCCACTTTTTCTTAACAACAGACAGTTTCCGCATGCAGGGATCAAAATATGAAGCAGCGCAAATAGCTCTCACACGCATAGTTAATTTTTTTGGTTATTAATAGCTACCTGACCCTTTTAGAGTAATCTGTTTGCAGCAGGATCAATGGTAAACAAAAATATATAAAACACAAGATGATTGCTGACTTCAGCTGAAATTTAAATTAAGTATTTTTTTATTCCTGATGCAGCGTTTTCCAGTATACCCAGTTACATTTTTTTCAATGCATTTCTGCGGTAACGGCAAGAAAAAAAATTACTGGTTATCATGTACTAAAAGCAATATTCATTACTTAGCTTATCAAGTGGTACAATACCCGGCAAATATGAGATACCATTCTCATTAACCATACTCTGCTGAAGTGACAAAGGTTGCCTTGTTATCATCCGCTCAAATGTTTTGAAACAGCGGTATATCCAGTATGGTCATGGGTGCTTTGAGGTGAAAGGTTTGTATGCCGGTTTCTTCAGCCCCACTGAAATTGGATGCGGTATCGTCAATAAACAATGTCTCAGACGGGTTTAAATTATTTTCATCCAGCACCAGCTGGTAAATAGCAGCATGCGGTTTCCTCAGGTTTGCCGTGTGAGAATAATAAGTTTTCTCAAAGATGTCTTCCAGCCTTTTACCTGACAGGGCATAAAGGTTTTGCTGAAAAGCTTTATAATGAAGTGCGTTTGTATTGCTCAGTAAAAAAATACGGTAACGCTGTTTCAGCTTTTCCAGCAGTGTAATACGCTCCATAGGAAAATCCAATAGCAGGGCATTCCAGGCATGAATAATTTCATGTTCAGTAATTGGATTAGCGGCTTTTTGCTGAATACCCTTAATAAAAGCAGCATCATCTATTTTACCAGTTTCATATTCCTCAAAAAAGGGGGTTATGTGAAACTGTGTCATGTATTGTTTAAAATCAGTAAAACCAAGATCGCCAAATGCGTCTTCAGTTTTTTTGAAATCAATATTCATGATGACTCCACCCAAATCAAAAATGATATTTTTTATTGCAGGCATATTGTAAACTATTTTAAATTTTGAATTATAATTGAAAAAGAGAGTTTGGCCGCAGAGCTGACAGAGAAAAAAAGAATTCATTTATTTAGTTAACCCTCAAAAAGTCTGAAATCCTTGCTGGCAGTTTTTATTCTTCCATATTGTATTCAAAAAAAATACTGGCTTTATACTATAGTTACGAAATCTTGCAAAATCATCTTTTCTAATTTACCTTTTGGTACTTTTTTTATGGAAAAAAAGTACCGCAAAAAAGCCAGTCGAAATTCACCTCATCTGGCCTTCGGCCACCTTCACCAACAATGGAGTAGGAAAATGGAAACGTCTCTATTTGCCCGATTTCGACATAGTTCCCTGATTAGGCTTCTGTACTACTGTGACTTCAGCTGCGCCAATCCTACCTTTTGAGGGACGACTACTTAGCCACATCAATTCTCACTTTTTTGTTCTTTATCTTCTCGTTTTTAACCAGTTGCAGGGTGTTGCTTGCTTTGGACTTGCGGATTGCAACAAAAGAGAAAAAATCTTTTACTTCTATCAGCC
>JBDSOC010000166.1:0-11938 GCA_039915085.1 Chitinophagaceae bacterium | reverse complement strand
CCGGTACGGCCTACCTGCTGATAGAACCTGGCGTGGAAATAACAAAAGATGATTTGAGCGAACTGCTGAATTATGTTGTTACCGGCAACTATGTATTTCTGTCGGCAGGCAATTTCAGCAAACCTTTAATGGATACATTAAAATTTAAAACCGCCCGCCGTTTTGATATTGCAGGAAAAGATTCATCCACCATTAATTTTACCAACCCTGCTTTGCGTGCAAATACAAATTATGGTTTTACATCCATGACCCTTGATGCTTATTTCACTAAAATAGATACCATGCACAGTATTGTGCTGGGAGAAAATCAGCGCAGAGATATCAACTTTATAAAAATACCTTATGGCGATGGTGCGTTTTATATTCACGCAGCACCGCTTTGTTTCAGCAATTATTTTATGCTTACCGGCAACAATGCTGACTATACAGCCAAAGCATTGTCTTATTTACCAAAGAATATAAAACAGGTTTACTGGGATGAATATTATAAACTGGGCCCCGAAGGTTCCTCGAACCCACTCCGGTTTATACTTAACAATGCCTGGCTGAGATGGGCTTTTCGCATAAGCCTATTTACCATACTGGTGTTTATATTGTTTGAAATGAAAAGAAGGCAGCGGATAATACCCGTTATTGAACCGCCGCGCAACAGTACACTGGATTTTGTACAAACAGTAGGCAGCGTTTATTTTAACCAGCACGACAATAAAAACATCGCACTTAAAAAAATAAATTATTTTATGGAATTTGTGCGCTCGGGCTTTTATTTAAGTACCAGCCAGTTCAATGATGAATTTATTCAATTGCTGGCAAAAAAAAGCGGGGTGAGTGAAAATGAAACGAGGCAGCTGGTAAATCTTATTTATGAAATTAATGAAAGTCCCGGGATAACTGACCAGGCATTAGTGCAGTTAAGCAACCAGATTGATTCATTCTACGCAAAAGCAAAATAAATTATGGAACAAACAGTAAATGTCAACCGTACTGATCTTACCGGACTTAACACCGCCATACAACGGGTTAAAGAAGAAATAGGTAAAGTAATTGTAGGCCAGGCACAAATGATAGATCTGATGCTGGCAGCTATACTCGCCGATGGTCATGTGCTGATTGAAGGCGTCCCTGGTGTTGCCAAAACACTTGCTGCAAAATTGCTGGCAAAAAGCATCGACGTAAAATTTTCGCGCATACAGTTTACACCCGATTTAATGCCGAGCGATGTATTGGGAACTTCTGTTTTTAATCCGCAGAATGGTTCTTTTTTTTACAAACAGGGTCCCATTTTCAGCAATATTGTTTTGATAGATGAAATTAACCGGTCACCCGCTAAAACGCAGGCGGCTTTGTTTGAGGTGATGGAAGAAAAGCAAATAACTTTTGATGGGGTTACTTACCAGATGCCTGCGCCTTTTTTGGTATTGGCAACACAAAATCCCATAGAGCAGGAGGGTACCTATCGTTTACCCGAAGCCCAGCTGGACCGCTTTATTTTTAAGATCAGTGTTAAGTATCCAAGTATGGAGGAGGAAGTAAAAATATTACAATACACACATGAAGGCAAAACCACGCATTTCAATGATGTGGTGCAACGCGTACTGACAGGAGAAGAAATTGAAAATTACCGCAAGCAGGTAAGCGGTCTTTTTATAGAGCCAAAAGTACTCGAATACATTGCACAGATTGTTCATGAGACACGTAATAATAAGGCGCTTTATCTTGGCGCATCTCCCCGCGCTTCAGTAGCTATTTTAAAAGGTGCCAAAGCATTTGCGGCTATGCGCGGCCGCGATTTTGTAACGCCGGATGATGTTATTTCAATTGCGCCGGCGGTTTTACGCCACCGCATTATTCTTACCCCGGAAAGAGAAATGGAAGGTGGAACAGCAGATGAGATTATTGAAGCTATTTTAAAAAAGATAGAGGTGCCGCGTTAATAACCTGTGATGGCCAGTAAAGAAATTAACTATTCAATAAGTGGAAGCTATGCCACTGCTGGTGTTTTCATCAACAGGAATTAATCAGGCTTCATATCAGTAAATAAAATTTTGAAAAAGATCTGGAAAAAATATATCAGCGATTTGTTTTTCAGCCGCAGGTTCTATGCAGCGCTCTGTGTATGCGCGGTACTTTTTTTACTGCGCTTTTTTTTAACATGGCTGGGCATTATACCATTTGCAGCATTTGGCGGCCTGTTTATACTTTTCCTGGCGGATTACATGCTGCTGTTTTTTAACCAACGTGGTGTGTTTGCAACCCGCACCCATGCCGAACGTTTTAGTAATGGAGATGAAAACCCGGTTCGCATTGACATTGAAAGTTATTATCCTTTTGCAGTACATACAGAAGTAATAGATGAAATTCCTCACCAGTTTCAAAGAAGGGATATATTATTCAAGGCAGCTATTCCGGCAAAAGCGGCAAAAATCATTCAGTACCATTTAAGGCCTGTAAAAAGAGGTGCCTATCAGTTTGGCCGCATTAATGTTTACGTAAGCGGTACTCCCGGACTTGTAAAACGCCGTTTCAGGTTTAATGAACCAGGAGATGTACCGGTTTATCCTTCTTACCTGCAAATGCGCAAATACCAGCTAATGGCCATTCATAACAGGTTGAGTGAAGCTGGTATAAAAAAAATGCGCAGGATTGGGCATAGTATGGAATTTGAGCAGATCAAAGAATATGTTTGGGGAGATGATTACCGCACGGTGAACTGGAAAGCAACAGCAAGAAAGGGCCAGCTGATGGTAAATCATTTCACCGATGAAAAGAGTCAGCAGGTATATTGTGTTATTGATAAGGGGCGTACAATGAAAATGCCATTTGAAGGATTGAGCCTGCTGGATTATGCCATCAATGCCTCGCTGGTATTAACCAATGTAGCGCTGCTTAAACAGGATAAGGCAGGCCTGATCACATTTTCTGAACAACTGGGTACGGTGCTGATGGCGGATAAAAAAGCTACGCAAATGCAGGCGGTACTGGAAACACTGTACAACCAGAAAACACGCTACCTGGAAAGTGATTTTGAACGCCTGTATGCACACGTGCGTACACGCATTACACAACGCAGCCTGCTGGTATTGTTTACAAATTTTGAAAGCATGACGGGTTTACAGCGTCAACTGCCTTACCTGCGGAAAATTGCGCAAAATCATTTATTACTGGTGGTGTTCTTTGAAAACACAGAACTCCGTAATTTGACCGGGTCCAATACAGACAATGTTGAATCTGTTTATATTAAAACCATTGCAGAAAAATTTGTTTTTGAAAAAAAACTCATTGTAAAAGAACTGCAGAAATATGGTATTCTGTCCATTCTTACACCGCCACAAAATGTAACAGTTAATACGCTGAACAAATATCTTGAGCTAAAGGCAAGACAAGCTATTTGAGATGTGAGGCATGATTTTTTTGGGAATGCCATTTATACCGTTCAGGCATTTTTTTGCGGGAATTTCTTTAGCCCTGTAAGGGCGTTATATGAATAGCACCGGGTGAAACCCGGTGTATAAAAACGGTTACGAACACAGCCACGCAAGGAGCCACATGAATAACTCCCGGGAATAAAATGTAATTTAAAGCCAGCCCTGTAAGGGCGTAACATAATAATCCGGAATATAACCCCTGTAACAAATGAATAACAGCGCAGCACCAAACCGCCATCCATAGCAAATCAACCACCCTGCATCTTACAGGGGCTTTGCCTATCTTCGGCAAAAAAAATTATTGGAAGACAAGCTTAACAAATACGAACAGGGCCAGGTGTTTTTGATTGACAAGCCTTATAAGTGGACATCTTTTGATGTAATAAGAAAAGTACGCGATCTCATTAAAATAAGGAAAGTAGGGCATGCCGGAACATTGGATCCTTTAGCTACCGGGTTGCTAATTGTTTGCACGGGAAAATTTACAAAAAGTATTAATGATTACATGGCGCAGGAGAAGGAATATACCGGCTCCATAACACTTGGTGCCACTACGGCAACTTTTGATTTGGAAGGTGAGCGGGAAAATATCAAAGATGTTTCAGGTATTACTGAAGACCAGGTGAAAGCCGCTGTAAAACCATTTACAGGAGAAATACTACAGGTGCCGCCTATGCATTCAGCCATAAAAAAAAATGGCAAACGGGTATATGAACTGGCAAGGAGAGGTGAGACCATTGAACTGGAACCGCGTAAACTTTTTATCAGGATATTTGAGATCACGGCTATTGAAATGCCGGTGGTGTATTTCAGGGTCGTGTGTTCAACGGGTACCTACATACGCAGTTTGGCAAATGATTTTGGGGCAGCCCTGGGTTGCGGGGGGTACCTCAGCAGCTTGTGCAGAACAGCTATTGGTGATTTCAGGCTGGAGAGTGCTTTAAATATAGAGCAACTGGAGAAGCAGGTAGAAAATGACAGGGCAAATCCCTAAAACGGATAATTGATACCCAGCTGAAATTGCCCTTTCAGCAATTGTATATCATGGAACCAGCCAAAATTTTCATTTGAGTAAACGGGGTTTTTTAATTTATATGACCAGTCGAAACGGATCAGGAAATAATCAAAATCTGCCCGTAAGCTGGTGCCTGCACCGATTGCGATATCTGTATAGAGTTTATTGAAATTAAATTCCGACCCAACGTATTTGGGATCAATATCGTTGTTGCGGTACCAGATATTACCAATATCAGTAAACAGCGCACTTTTAATTTTTATACCAAGCAAAGTGCCCAGGTTAAAACGGTATTCAATGTTTCCTTCCAGCTGTATATCACCGAAACGATCCACACCTTTAAATGCGGAAGCTGTATCAAAATAGGCAGAAGAACCAATACCCAGTTGCCTTACCTGCCAGGCCCGCATGCTGTATGGTCCGCCGGCATAAAATGATTTAAAGAAAGGCAGCTGTTTTTCTTTTGAGCCTTCTTTGTCCCTGCCGTACGGAATACCTATGCCACCATACAGCCTGAATACCAGTGCAGATTTTTTGTAATTGATATAATGCTTAAAATCTGCATCTATTTTCAGGAAACGGTAAAGATTGGCATCCTGGTCAAGTGCTTTAAATATTCCGGACAACCCTCCACTTTCTTCCAGTCCTATTCTGAAATCATTTTTTTTGGCGCCATCGCTTTCTGTCTGAATATAATTATATCCCAGTATCTGGCTGATGACCAAGCCGTCATTAAAAGAAAATTTAAGATTTGGCACACTATCCAGCAAATCTTTGAGCCGCTGCCGTGGTGTGAGCTGTACGTATTCTATATTGAGCGGACTATAATACCAGGTATGATTTTTTCTCGGTCCGCGCCGGCCCCTGGACCACTGGTAGCCAAAAGAAGCATTCAGCGATTTCAATTCATAAAAAGTTTTCCTGTCTGTATAGGCACCATTGAAGTTGAGAATGGTGCGTTGCGAACGCAATGAATCAAGGTTTTTAAAATTACGCAGCAACCATTTCGGTACAACCAACCGGGGGAAAATTATATTATGTGAAAGACTGGTTTGCAGGGTCTGAATAAACTTGCCACCCAGGTCTATTTCTACGCCGGTGCGCAGGTTGGTACTGGATTGTATCGCCTGCTTTGCAACGTTGCGGTTATTTAAACCAAAGTTGAGGCCTACGCCAAAAAGATTGCCCGTGGTAATTACATCGCCGGTGTTATAGCTGGCGTCCACAGTAACACTTACATCCTGTTTTTTTGTCGGGTACATCCTGATCATTACATCCAGCCGGGCGGATGAATCCTGCAATTCTACCATGTCTACCGTAACCTGGATAAAGGTATTCAGTTGAGTAAAATTGGTATAGGTGCGCGCAGCATTACGCTGCCTGAAGAGTTCGCCAGGACGCAGGTGAGATTTAAGTGCTATGAAAGCAGGTTTAAATTTATTATATCTATTAAATACAGCGATGCCGTTTATGTTTACTGAATCATATTTTGCCACAATTGTATCTTCCAGCAAACCGAGGTCGGGATAGATATTTACATTCCTGATATAATATTTCCGGAAGTGACTGACTGCATCAGGGTTGCGCAATTGTATCACTATATTCATGGCGGGATTATCCTGCCTGTTTTTTGCGATTTGTAATAACCGCAGTTGTTCAAAAGGATCCAGCGAGGGGTTAATCAATGCTGAAAAAACGGTATCTCTTTCTGCATTCAAATCGTCCCTGGAAAATTTATAATACCCGTTGTTCCTGAATAGTTCAACCAGGCGGTCCATTTCAGCAGCAATGATTTCAACAGAATAGGGTTGCCCTTTTTTCAATAATGAATTATTACGCCGGGAAAGCGCCATTTGCTGCAATGCGGAATCCTGTATCTGGTAGGTAACAGAATCAAATTTATAACTCTTCCCGGGCGCAATTGAAAAACGGGTCGATACTCTTTGCTGGTCGCCATTTATATTTAAAGAGGTGTCCCAGCTGATGCCAGCTTTGTAATAACCCTGTGAATGCAACAGGTTATTCATAAAAATAACTGACCTGAGCGCTGCAGCAGTATCAAAAACAGCAGGCTTTACTATAAATTTTATCCCCGGAAAAACTGTTTTCAGCCTTATTTTCAGACTGTCATCCAACTGGTTTTCCAGTTTCAGTTTTAAATCAGCTTTCTCTGAAGTGGACAGATTGCCCTGTATGTTTATATTTGTTGCGTATACAAATGGTTTTTGCGGTGGGTATTTTCTGGGAACTATACAACCGGGTGTTATAGCTGCCAGGCCGGTAATTAAGATTAACAGGTAAAGGTTAACGGGCTTACACAATAAATGCATATTCAGAAAAACGAACAATAGATGATCACAAAATTGCAGGTCAAATATATCCAAAGTCTGGGCCAAAAAAAATTCAGAGATGAAGAGGGTGTATTTGTTGCTGAAGGACCCAGGATAATTAACGAACTGTTGGCTGCAATACCCGCTGCGTTGACGGTATTATATGCAACAGCACAATGGTTGCAAACTCATGGCGGAACATTAAAAAACATTGCGGCAGATAAACTGGTTGAAATAAAAGAAAAGGAACTGGAAAGAATTTCTTTTCTGCAAACGCCTCATGAAGTATTGGCTGTTTTTAAGAAACCAGCTGCATCACCGCTCAATTTTTCGCAGACGCTCTCTTTAATGCTGGATGGTATCCAGGATCCTGGTAATATGGGTACTATTATACGTATTGCTGACTGGTTTGGTATACGCAATGTTATCTGTAGTATGGATTGTGCAGATGCTTTTGCACCCAAGGTAATACAGAGTACCATGGGCAGCATTGTGCGGGTGCAATTGTTGTACACAGGTTTGGTAGAACTTGTAAAAAAAACAGGTGGACTACAATTGTATGCTACTACCCTAAACGGAGAAAAGATCAACGATATGCAGGCAATCAAAGAAGGCGTTATTGTAATAGGCAATGAATCAAAAGGCATCCACGCAGCATTGCTCGACTGTTGTCAGCAACGCATTACTATACCAAGGATCGGCTATGCAGAATCGCTGAATGCCGCTGTGGCAACGGGTATAATTTTGTCGCACATTACCTCACCCCCGGCCCCTCTCCACGGGGAGGAGTAGGGGTGCCTCTCCGTAAATTTTATTAATAATTATAGTTATTGGTTGCGCGGGTTAATGATCATTTTTTGTACAAAAGATCAAGGGTTTGCGACGCAACGATGCCGCTATGAAAATAAATGCCCGTATTAAAATAGAAAGACTGATTAACTAGTTAACCCTCAAAAAGTCTGAAATCCTTGCTGGCAGTTTTTATTCTTCCATATTGTATTCAAAAAAATACTGGCTTTTTATACTATAGTTACGAAATCCTGCAAAATCATCTTTTCTAATTTACCTTTTGGTACTTTTTTTATGGAAAAAAAGTACCGCAAAAAAGCCAGTCGAAATCCCCGCCTGAATGACCAGTCGGGCAGGGGAAACAGCCCGATTTCGACATAGTTCCCTGATTAGGCTTCTGTACTATTGTGACTTCAGCTGCGCCAATCCTACCTTTTGAGGGACGACTAACTAGTACAGCTGTAAATAGTAAATAATCATACGGAGAGGCACCCATCGCCATCTCGGATAGATACGGGCCGGAGGTGAGGTCTCACCTGAATTGTATTGCCCTCACCGGTTGTATGCGCCGGATAATAAGTGTAGGAATAATAAGTATAAGTAAACAAATAATAAAAGTGCTTGAATCTACCAGTGCAAAATGCCACCATTCCAGGCGCACTTCTGCCTTTGAAATATAATACATCTCTTCCTGTAAACTGATAAACCCATAGCGCTGTTGCAACCAGCACAATAAAAGCGCCAGCAGGTTGCCTAGAATAATACCGGTAATGGTAATAATACTGCCCTGGTATAAAAAAATCCGCTGAATAGCGGTATTGGGCGCTCCCAGCGCTTTTAATACGCCAATCATTCTTGTTCTTTCCAGCACTAAAATAATCAGGCAGGTAATCAGGTTGAGCACTGCCACAACGGTCATTATTACCAATACCAGCACAATGGTTGTATCCTGCAGGTTGAGCCAGTCGAATATATTGGGATTGATTTCTTTTATGCTTTTGCTGGACCAGGAAACAGGTAAAGCATTAAAAAGATCATCATTTACCTTATCTGTCTGTTTGTAGTCTTTAAGAAAAATTTCATAACCGCCAATTTCATTTGGCTTCCAGTTATTCAGTCTTTGTACCAGTTTTATATCACCCAGTGCAATAAATTTATCGTATTCCTCAATGCCTGTTTTGTATATGCCCGTCAATGTTAGTTTTCTCGCCCTTATTGGGGAACCATCCTTGGGAACAAAATAAATAAATACATGGTCATTTATTTTTAGTTTAAGCTGGCCGGCGGTATATGCTGAGAGTACTATCTCATTGCTGTAACCGCTGTCTGGAAAATTCACCCAACGGCCTTGTTTAAGAAATTGCTGCAACTGGCTGAAACGGTAATTTTTTTCTACTCCTTTAAATAAAACACCTTCTATGGTTTCATTGGTTTTAAGAATAGCGCTTTTAGTAGCAAAAGTGTTAACAGACTGTACGTCCGGGTTACTTCGTATTAATTGAGCAACCGTATCATTTTTTTCAATAGCTGTTTCTTCTGCATTAGCGATCTTACCTGCTTCAAAATGCTGAACCCGTACATGCCCCCAAAAGCTGAAAATCTTTTGACTGATGGTGTATTGAAAACCATTGGTAATCGCCAGCGCCACAATCATAACAGCCACGCTTAATATAGTAGCAGCAGTAGCCAGCCGTATAATAAAACTACTGAAAGATTTCTCCTTTGTAAAGGCAATGCGTTTGGCAATAAACCTGGCTATATTCAAAGAAATACTGTTTAGTTGATCAAAAATAGGGTCTGTTGGCTAACACAAAATGTTTTTGTGGTTTTTTTGGCCAAATTTGTACAACTTTAGTGTTTTCAATCTCATCTTATTATACATGCTAAAGTTTATTTGCCCTGCAATCGCCCTGTTATTTTTATTAAACACTGTGTCTGCACAGGTGCCGGATAAAATTTATGCTGACAATATCCACAACGTAAAATTGAATATTAGTGGAAATCAACTGGCCTACCCAATGATTAAACTAAACGGTGCTGATCAGCTCGAACTCAATTTTGATGATTTGAATGCCGGTGTGCGCAATTATTCATACACCTGGCAACTATGTAATGCAGACTGGAACAAGGCCATACTCAGTGAGTTTGATTATATAAAAGGATTTACCCAAAACCGCATTACAAACTATCGCAATTCTTCTATTGCACTGGTAAAATACACGCATTACATGGTAACCCTTCCGGAAAAAAGTTGCGTGCCTTCCCGTTCCGGTAATTACCTGCTGAAAGTTTTTGCTGATGGCGATACCGCTAAAGTGATTTTCACCCGCCGCGTATTGGTGATAGATGAGAAATCGACCATCGGCGCGCAGATACAGCAGCCATTTGACGGGCAGATTTTTAAAACGCACCAGAAAATTATTTTCACCGTAAATCTTGGAAATCTAAATATTATTAACGCACTGCAACAGGTAAAAGTTTGCGTTTTGCAAAACAACCGTTGGGACAATGCCTTTACCAGCCTGAAACCTACTTTTATCAGGCAAAATTCACTTGAATATAATTCTGAAAGTATCGTTTTTCCGGGTGGGCGTGAATGGCGCTGGCTTGACCTGCGTAGTTTTCGTTTACAAAGCGACAGGGTGGCTACTGCTAAATACAATACCAGTTCTACGGATGTTTATGTAAAACCTGATTTGGACAGAACTCCGCAACGGCTGGTTTATTATAAAGATTACAATGGAATGTTCTATAATGAAATAAGTGAGAGTGTAAACTATTTATGGCAGTCAGATTTTGCAGATACACATTTTACTTTTATTCCAACGGGCAACCAGGCTTTTACTGACAAGGAAGTTTATTTATTTGGAGAGCTAACCAATTATGGTTTGGATAATAAAGCAAAGATGGTATTCAATGCAGAAAAAGGCGTGTATGAAACTGATTTGCTGTTGAAAAATGGATATTTTAATTATGATTATGTTACGATAGACAAACAGGGTGGGCCAGCCAGCTTTGAATTTACAGAAGGTAATTTATGGGATACAGAAAATAGTTATACCATTCTTGTTTATTTCAGGGGAATTAATGGCAGGGTGGATGAACTTATTGGCATTACACGTGTTAATTCATATACGGGTTCAGGATACTAGAAAGATAAAAGGGAAAGGTAAAAGGAATAAATGGGGGCACCTCATTGGAATGTGGGTTAAAATAGTATGATTTGCTGAAGCGCAGATCTTATGAATTAAACATGAACCTGGCTGTCTCTATTAATTCTTTGAAATTGACAATTAATATTGTTCCGCTTCCGTATATTTGCGCCCGGCAGGTCTTACACGACCAGCTCCTGCTGACCCTCCCAGGGCGGGAACGCAGCAAGAGTAAGCGGTTGTAGCGGTGCGATGTAATAAGCCTGCCTTTTTTTCTTTTTTCTCCGTCCCCAAAGGGACTCATCAAATAAATTCAGTCATGAAATTTTTTATCGACACTGCTAATTTAGCTCAGATTAAAGAAGCAAACGAACTAGGCATACTTGATGGTGTTACTACCAATCCTTCATTAATGGCCAAAGAAGGTATAAAAGGTGCAGATGCTATCAATGCACACTATAAAACCATTTGTGAAATAGTTGATGGTGACATCAGCGCGGAAGTTTTATCTACCGATTTTAAGACCATTGTAGAAGAAGGCAAAAAATTAGCCGCCATCCATCCTAATATCATTGTAAAAGTGCCTATGATTAAAGATGGCGTTAAGGCAATTAAATGGTTTACAGATAATGGTATTAAAACCAATTGTACACTGGTATTTTCTGCTGGCCAGGCTATCCTGGCTGCAAAAGCCGGCGCAGCGTATGTATCTCCTTTTATCGGCCGCATAGATGATACCGGCTGGGATGGCATTGAACTGATATCGCAGATTGCACATATTTATTCTGTACAGGGTTTTGAAACAGAAATACTTGCAGCGTCTATACGCAGTGCATTGCATATTGTTAAATGCGCAGAAGCAGGCGCAGATGTTTGTACATGCCCGCTTGAATCAATCCTTGGTTTACTGAAACATCCTTTAACGGATATCGGTCTTGCCAAATTCCTGGAAGACGCCAAAAAAATGTAGTCTCTTTTTTTACAGTTTGTACTTATTATAAGAATGCGCCTTTGTTTAAGGGCGCATTTGTTTTTATAGGCCGGCATCAAAATATTTCGGTCAGATGAGGACATCAGACCGCGATCAAAATACTTCGGTCAGATGAGGACATCAGACCGGGATCAAAATACTTCGGTCAGATGAGGACATCAGACCGCGATCAAAATATTTCGGTCAGATGAGGACATCAGACCGCGATCAAAATATTTCGGTCAGATGAGGGCATC
>JBDSOC010000164.1:0-9733 GCA_039915085.1 Chitinophagaceae bacterium | reverse complement strand
GGTGCATTTCAGACAGGTTAACCACTTCGGCAGGCCAGTAATTCATCTGCACATTAATGTTGGTTGTATAATTGGAACTCCATGGCGGCCGCAGTTCCTTGTTCCAGATTCCCTGTACATTGGCTGGTGCACCACCGGGACGGGAGCATGAAATAAGCAGGTAGCGCCCATATTGAAAATACATTGTTTCTAATGACGGATCCGCTGCACCTTCTGTATAATGCATCAGGCGCTCATCTGTGGGCAAAGCAGCATTTGCATTATCTGCCGGCATCGCCAGTTTAAACGAAACACGGTTAAAATATTTGTGATAGTCTGCCAGGTGCCTGCTTAATAAATCCGTCCAGTTTTTTTTAACAGCAGCATTTAAATATTGTCTTGCAATTTTGTTTTCGTTTTTGCCCTGTGAGTCGGGACATTTATCAAACCCATTAAAACTGGTAGCAGCAGAAAGAAAAACCATTACTTCTGTAGCGTTTTTTACGGTGATACCGCTTGTATCTGTGGCAATGGCTCCATCCATAGCAATAGCTTTCAACCGCATTTCAAAACGCATTCCCCGGCAGCCCGCTGTATCATTTTGAACAACCGGATTATCGCTGTGTACGTAACTGGGATCAATATGAGAAGCCGCTTTTCCTTTTATGGAAATTTCACTGCTGCTAACAACCGATTTATTGTATGCCAGCAATCCTTTGATTCCTGTTGTAAAATTTAATTGGCCTGGCTTACTTGCCGTAAAGCGTATTACAATTACCTGGTCGGGTGCCGAACTGATAATCTCCCTGGTAAAAACTGTTCCTCCGATAGTAAACCGGGTAGTTGCTATGGCGTCATTGATATTGAGATCGCGGTAATACTCACTGGCACCTGTATCTGCAAATTGCTGTCTGATAAATAAATCGGCCATTGGCAGGAATGATTCGGAATAATAGCCCTGCATCTTTTTTGTGTATTCATATGCTTTGGCATAGTTTTCTTCTTTCAGTAAAGCATCCCGGACAATCTGCAAATTTTCATACGCGCCGGGGTTTACGTTGCTGCGTACCGGGCCACCCGTCCACAAGCTACCCTCATTTAATTGTATCGTTTCATCCTCCGTGCCACCAAAAACCATAGCGCCCAACCGGCCATTACCTACCGGCAGTGCTTCTGTCCATATTTTGGCTGGTTTCTTATACCAGAGTTTATCAGTTTGCTGGGCATGCAGTGAAGTAATAATAATTATTATAAAAATGGTGCTGCTAATAATACTTCTGATCATATTGTAAATTGTTCAATGCTATTAATGGTATTTACATGATTTATTCATGCCGCCCGGCTGCAGGGAGCATAAATTTTTTTAATTTCAAGCATTCAGCACATCAGCTCATTGCTTCATTATCTTCAGCGCATCCTCATCTTTATATTGTTTGATAAGATCTTCCAATTGCTTTTTTAAACCCGCTACCAGTTTCTCATTGCTTTTTACGGCATAGATATTTTTTATTTCATTCGGATCTTTTTGCAAATCATATAACTCCCAGAAATCAGCCGGACCATAAAAACGGATTAATTTATAACGTTGAGTACGTATACCAAAATGAGGTGATACATGGTGCGGTTCAGGGTACTCATAGTAATGATAATACATGGCTTTTCTCCAGCCGGTATTACTGTTATTCTTTTTAAACAATGGAAGAAAAGATTTACCCTGCATGTCATCCGGCACTTTTACACCAGCTGCATTTAACAACGTGGGCGCAAAATCTATATTTACTATCATATCATTTACGGATGTTCCCGGCTTTATCGTTCCCGGGTAGCGCATAACCATTGGCGTACGTACAGATTCTTCATACATAAAACGTTTATCAAACCAGCCATGTTCACCCATGTAGAAACCCTGATCAGATGCGTATATAACAATGGTATTTTTTACCAGTTTATTGGTATCTAAATAATTCAGCAACCTGCCAATATTCCTATCCAGCGATTTTGCCGTAGCTAAATAGTCTTTTATATACCGCTGGTATTTCCATTTCAACAGGGCGTTTCCTGTATAATGGTGCGCATCAAAATCTTTACTTACTTTATTTTCATAGTAATTATAAAAACTTTCCTTTTGCGAAGGGTTAAACTGTCCGTATATGCCTTTATCGTAATTGGCATGCACTTTCAAATCCTCCTTTAGCCGCATGGTTTTATCAATGGTCATATCCTGATTTTTAGCGGCCAGGCGGTTCTCATAGTTGTCGTAAAAATCAGGAGGCATTGCAAACGTTCTGTTATCAAATGATCCGAGGTCCTGTATATCGGGCAGCCATTCGCGGTGAGTAGCTTTTTCACCTATTACCAGGCAAAAAGGTTTGCTTGTATCACGGTTATTCATCCATTCCTCGGCAAAGCCTGAAATAATATCTGTAACATAACCTGCTGTTACGGCAGTATCATTATTCATAGTAATAAACTGCGGATTATAATACCGGCCCTGGTCGGGTAGTATTTTCCAGAAATCAAACCCATCGGGCAGTGTTTGCAGGTGCCATTTCCCTATCCAGGCTGTCTGGTAATTGTTTTGCTGCAATATGCGTGGAAACAATTGTTGCTTGACATTAAACGGATTAGATATATTATTGATGGTTAGTCCGTTTGTATGACTGTACTTGCCGGTGAGCAGCGTAGCACGGCTGGGTGCACACAAGGAATTGGTTACAAAAACATTTTTAAAAACAGCGCCTTCTTTTGCAATCCGGTCTATATTGGGCGTTTGCATCAGCTTGCTGCCATAAGCGCTGATGGCCTGGTAAGCATGATCATCAGAAAAAATAATGAGTATATTGGGAGGTTTTTTATTTTGCTGCGCAAAGCTCACCACGAAAGCGATGCCCGACAATAGTAAAGTGGTAATTCTTTTCACATTATTTACTATAACCGCAAAATTTATTTTCATGTTGTATATATATCGCGCATCTCAAAAAATCTGCATTTTATTTTTTACCCCGCCTTAAATTCCTCTCCGAAGGAAAGGATAAGGAGGATTTTAAAGATACTTTGTATTTACAAAGGACAGGACAATATAAACAATTTCACTGATGGCGATTTTAAAAGGCAATTGCCGTTTGTTGAAAGTGAAGCTGATCCGGAGCGCAGGATATACCAAAAATAGCCGTTCATAAAATACAAAAAACCGCCGTTTACCGGTAGCTTCTGTATATAAACAGATTAGAAAATACTTGCCCGAAAATCCCGTTAGAAAGCCATCCATCAATTGTCGAATAATCCCTTATAGCTCTAAACGCTTTTGTTTCATACCATTGTTCAAACATAAAGCAACCTATTAGTTACAGCTAAGGTAATGACTTCAGCCGGAAACATTATTGTATTAAATATGATTGAGTAACAATTTCAACATGTAGAATTAGTAATGAAAAATATAGATTTCTACACGCCTGTTCTTGCCTTTATCTGTACTGTCTTTCGAAATACCACGTCCCTCTACTTCTATTAAAGAGGATGAAATATTAAAGTCAGCACTTATTAATGCAGCAACTTCCTGTGCACGCTGAAAAGACAATTTTCTATTGCCCTCACTCGTCCCAATATCATCGGTATAACCGATTATCTTTATCTTTTCAATATTTGATTTTTCAAAACTAGCGCGGTACTTGGCAAATTTATCTGGATTAGAAATCTTGTAAGATGAAAAGGGAAAATAAATATCATTCAGGGTTAAGGTATCAGCTGTTTTTTCGGTTTCGTTATGTATAATTGGTTTATCATTATCCACGACTGTATTTTTGATGGAGTGGCGCTCATTAACTGCGTACAAAGAGTCTTTTACCAACATGCAGCTTTCGCAATTCATTTTGTCAACGGGTATGATTTCGATGTCATCTATCAATAATCCAATATAGTTACTTTTTGAATCTCTTTTTTTTGCAACCTCTCGGTAGTTCGCAGGTGAAAAATTTCCGACCATCATAAATTGAACTTCATCATTCGCAACATACTCTTTTTCTAGCCTAACCCATCCATTTTTCAGTCCGTTCGTTTTCGCATTCACAAAATCTAAATAAACTGGAGGTTGGAGAAGAGTATCACCACTGTAATATTTCATCACCGGAATAAAATTTATACCTATGTCGCTGGCATTGGGGCCGACATCCCATCCATGAATACTTATAGCTATCTTATACGTTTTACCTTTTACCAGCTTCTGCACCAGCATTGTTTGCCAATATTGTCTCCCTCCTGTATTGAGACGATTTCCTGCCGCGATACTTAACCATCGCTTTCCTGTTGCGCCAGGGACCTCGTTTTTGAAATATCCAGCAACGGTGCTTCTATTTATGTAAAACCATGCTGATGGACTGCAAGCTTGGTGAAATTCACAAATATTTTCGTCTTCAAAAGATGAATTTAACACCAAATTTTGCGCCTGTCCGAGTTGGCTTATTGTAATGAACACTATAAATACAATCTTTTTCATAATATAATTTGGCGATAAAAACTAATTCATAAAATTGAAAGTTATAAATAGAAAGCTACCAATTTTTGTAAATTTTGCTGTTAATATTTTCAAGTATTTTTTTTAAACCTCATTATTTTTTCAGACTCTTTTCCTTTTGCATAACAATATAATGGCTTCTGACCACGCCTGAACGATTATTAAGGCCAATTAACTACCATAGGAACTGACAAAGTTGATTTCTTATTTCCACAGACATGCAGTCCATAGATAGTAATATAGTAGCGCGAATTCAAAATGAAAATTGAATTGAAAGAGAAACTGTTTTTGATATGTAAAATGTCCGAAAGGATAAAATTATGACATCACTCAAAATGATTTTGTGATTAATCCCACTTTATAACAAAGTCACTATCGCATAAGACATATTTTAACCGAAAGATATTTGTTAACTCTAAGGGCGACATTAAAAATAGCCTTACGGCAAAAGATATATTAGGATCTATTTATTCACCATCTGTGTGTGTATTTAGACACTTGTGTTTAGACCGTAGCATACCAATACAACACACAAAGAGTAACCATTGGTTTCATACAACCGAATTTATTTATAATCCATATATAGCGAAGTGGAAACATGAAATTGGCTACAGGTCATTATGTGAATGCGGAATCGTAGTTAACAAAAAAGGTGTTCGTGTTGACTGGAGCTTATTAAGGAATATTATTGAAAATATCTATTATAAATAATGCTAAGAAAGAAAGTTAGAATACGCCGTTTAAAATTATAGGATCAAGATTTTTTAACAGATGCAAAAGCCAATATTTGAACACGCATATTTTTCATTCTTTCTTCATCGTTTTTAGGGTCAATAATTAAAGGCCTGGAATTTCCTACTCCTTTAAATTTTAAAAGACTTTTAGAAATACCATTTTCAATTAGTATTTCGTAGATTGCATTTGCTCTTTCTTTTGATAATTTATATATATCTTGTAAAAACGAAGAGTTTCTTTTACTCTGATAATTGACATGCCCAATTATCTCAAAATGGGCATCACGATAACTTTTTACTTTTTGTACCAAATGAGGTATAGAACCAATGGATTCCGCCGTTAGTATGGCCCTATCGGGCATGAAATTTATGTTCGGGATGTCAAAAGAGTCTATTACCTCAACATATGCGGCAAGATCAGGGACAGGCTTATCAATAAATTTGTATGCACATATTTCGACTTTTCTATTTAACTCTAAGCGATTAATCTGAGGAAACTCTTCGCCTTTACAAGAATAAGATGGTTTCGGGTTTATTAGAGGCGATATAATTTGAAAAACATTTAATGCGCGAAGTTGGGATAAATTTTTATTATAACTGATTTTGCCCACCGTGTCCGCATATCCTATAATATCCTTAACACCATCAATTGAAGACATAAAATTCAAAAGTTTATTAACCTGAAAAGTGTCTGGTTTGTATACCGCACTTTGATAATACAAAGTAAATGTAGTGTCTTTGATTTGCTGAGAATACAGGAATTCGCCAAAAAAAAATGTTACTAACAAAATAAATGCATGGAGATGTAACCTGAAGTTGAATGTCCTATAAACTTTCATGCTTTTAAATATTATTTGGGATTTCCAAGGTTATGTTCTTAAAAATCAATTTGTTAAATGTACAAAGTAATTATGTAATGCGAAAAAGATGAACGATCCTTCAGTCGTTTAAAATGGCAATTAATTATGATCATTTATGAAAATTTAAAAATTTGAGAACATCAATATAAACAGATCGGGATCACATGTTATGATTTGGCTATTACGCTTCTAGACCTGACCTACAAAAATCTTGGTATCTTCTATCTCATTTTAAATGATAGCACAAGCATGGCAATGAGTGCGTTTAAATTTGTAACTTTTCACAAATATTGCCATATGAAGCACCAGCATATTATTTACTTTTTTTTTCTACTTCTCCTGTCTGGCACCTTTTATTCTTTTCATAAAAGCAAGACCCCGTACGATGAACATCCAACGCTGGCCATTGGTGCTGCAGCACCTGATTTTAACCTGCCCGGCACAGATGGTAAAAATTATAACCTTGCCGCCTTTAAAAATGAACGGCTGCTGGTAATCGTATTCACCTGCAATCATTGTCCCACGGCGCAGGCTTATGAAGACCGGCTTATAAAACTTACAAAAGATTACAAAGACAAGGGTGTTGCCGTAGTTGCCATTATGCCAAACGATCCTACTTCTATCACTTTGAGCGAACTGGATTATACAGACATGGGAGATAGTTTTGATGAGATGAAACAGCGGGCCGCCCGCAAACAATTTAATTTTCCCTATCTCTATGATGGCGCCACTGAAGAAACTTCCAGGAAATATGGCCCCATAGCAACGCCACATGTTTTTATCTTTGACAAGTACCGTAAACTACGCTATAGTGGTCGTATTGATGATGTTGAAAAGCCATCCAAAATACCTAATACAATGGATACGCGCAATGCCATAGAAGCTTTACTGGCTAATAAAGAAGTTAGCGTTGCTACTACCAAGGTTTTTGGATGCTCCATAAAATGGGCAGAAAAAAGTGACTGGCTGATAAAAGCTAAAGTTGCGTGGGCAAAAGAGCCTGTGAAACTGGATACCATTACTGCAGAGGGTATTAAAGACCTTGTAAAAAATACTTCGGGTAAACTAAGGCTGATCAATGTATGGGCCACATGGTGCGGACCCTGCGTTACGGAGTTTCCTGAATTCATTACCATGAACAGGATGTACCGCCACAGGGATTTTGAATTCATCAGTATCAGCGCCGATGATCCTGCTAAAAAAGATAAAGCCTTGCAGTTCCTGCAACAACAGCAGGCTTCTGCCACCAATTATATTTTTAATGTTGATGATAAATACAAACTAATTGAAGCCGTAGACCCCAAATGGCAGGGTGCCCTGCCATATACGCTGCTGGTAGAGCCCGGTGGAAAAATTGTATTTAGTAAACAGGGCGCAGTAGAGCCGGATTTACTCAAAACTATGATAGTTGACAATCCTTTAATAGGCAGGTATTACCGGTAAAAAAATGATAGCTGTTTTGTTGAAAAATTACGCGGCTATCGGAGAATAAATTATCCTCCTAAAGAAGAGCGTGCACGGTTGAAAGTTCAGGGCAATTCCCAAAAAGTAATAACCGTGGCACCTGGGTTTGAAAAAAATATTCACTAAAAATTTCAACATGACTGTAAACAGGCGAACGGTTATCAAACAATTTCTTTTTGTTTCTGCAGGGGTAACACTTTTACCGGCATGTCTCCAGGAAGACAAAGGCAAATCATCCATACTGCTTAAAAACTTTATGGTGGACGGGCTGCAGGAAAAAAACCTGGCAGAACTAACGGAGACCATTATACCAGCCACTGCTACACCTGGCGCCAAAGACATTTCTGCACACCTTTTTGTATTAAAAATGCTGGATGACTGCTATAAAAAAGAGGACCAGCAGAAATTCATGAAAGGAATGGAACAGTTTGAAAAAGTTAGCCTTAAAAAATTCGATAAACCATTTTCCAAATGCAATAAGGCCGAAAGAGAGACAATGTTGTCTGGTATAAATGGGAAAAAAGACTTACCCGGGGAACTTTCCTTTTTTTATTCAACCACCAAAAGATTAACCATACAGGCTTATTCAACATCAAAATTTTATTTAACAAAGATCCAGGTATATAAAATGGTGCCTGGAAAATACAAGGGATGTGTGCCGGTAAAAAATGATTTAACAAAAACATCTTAATAAAAAATTTATGGGTGATAATAAAGAGCGGAGTTTTGATGCTATTGTAATTGGATCAGGAATGAGTGGCGGCTGGGCCGCAAAAGAATTCACAGAAAAAGGCTTAAAAACACTGGTATTGGAAAGAGGAAGGGATGTAAAACATTTAAAAGATTACCCAACAACCAATATGCTTCCCTGGGAATTTGAACACCGTGGACAGCTTCCATTGTCTGTTGAGGAAGAAAATCCTGTTATCAGTAAATGCTATGCATTCAAAGAAGATGCGATGCATTTTTTTGTAAAAGACAAAGAACATCCTTATGTACAGGAAAAACCTTTTGACTGGATACGCGGTTACCAGACAGGCGGCAAATCACTGATGTGGGCAAGGCAAACGCAACGCTGGAGTGATTTTGATTTTGAAGGTCCCGCGCGCGATGGTTTTGCAGTAGACTGGCCGATACGTTATAAAGATATTGCGCCCTGGTATAGTTATGTAGAAAAATTTGTGGGCATTTCCGGCAATAAAGATGGGGTGGCGTCTTTACCCGATGGAGAATTTTTGCCAGCACTTGAACTGTCCTGTGTAGAATCTTACTTTAAAGATTTTATAAAAGCGAACTATACAGACAGGCATGTCATTTATGCAAGGTGTGCACATCTTACTGAGCCACAGCCTATCCATTTGCAGCAAGGCAGGGGGCAATGCCAGAACAGAACACTTTGTCAGCGTGGATGCCCGTTTGGCGGCTATTTCAGCAGCAATTCGTCTACTCTTCCCTGGGCAGAGAAGACAGGATATCTTACACTGAGGCCACATTCAGTTGTTCATTCTGTAATTTATGATGAACAAAAAGGCAAAGCAACAGGTGTTCGCGTAATTGATGCCAAAACAAAAGAATCAATTGAATTTTATGCCCCGGTTATTTTCGTAAATGCCGGAGCGTTGAATACCAATCTTATTTTACTCAACTCTGTGTCGCATCGTTTTCCAAATGGCCTGGGCAACGACAGTGGCCTGCTGGGCAAATATGCAGCCTTTCATAATTACCGCGCACGCATATCAGCACAATATGAGGGATTTAAAGATTCTACTACGGAAGGCCGCCGCCCAACCAGTGCGTATTTACCACGTTTCAGGAATGTCGTAAAACAAGAGACCAATTTTCTACGGGGCTACGCAGCTGGTTTTTCAGCTGGCAGGGGTACAACCCGCCATACAGAAGATTTTGGTGAAGCGTTAAAAAATAATTTAGCCGGGGGAGAATTAGGTCCCTGGAATGTTGGTTCTCACATGATGGGTGAGACAATACCTAAGGAAAGCAGCCGGTTAAGCCTGCACAACAGCCTGAAAGATGAATGGGGGATTCCACAATTGAATATTAATATTGGCTACGACGACAATGATGAAAAAATGACAAAAGATTTTATTGAGCAGATGACCGAGATGTATACCAAAGCAGGATTTACCAATATTAAAACCAGTGATTCCAAAGCCGCACCCGGGCTGGAC
>JBDSOC010000103.1:0-32527 GCA_039915085.1 Chitinophagaceae bacterium | reverse complement strand
GCTGTTTTCCCTGCCCGACTGGTCATTCAGGCGGGGATTTCGACTGGCTTTTTTGCGGTACTTTTTTTCCATAAAAAAAGTACCAAAGCCATATTTTTAAAAGATGATTTTGCAAGATTTCATACCCATTCTGTAATAAACCGGCATTTTTTAAATGCAATATGAAAGAATACCAGCAAAGGTTTCAGACTTTTTGAGGGTTGACTATTTAGACCCGAAAAATAAACAATGAAATGTTTATTTATTGATTTTTCTGCGCCTGCATTGAGCAGATAAAAGCCACCTTATCCCGGCTGCCAGGCAGCCTGCTTTAAGAATGGATCATCTTAAATCAGGGTCATACAATTTGCGAGTGCTTGTTGAGGCAAATTTTGCTGGCTGCTTTACAACGGAACCCTGGTAATATGGCAAGCCGGAGCCTCTCACAGGTGGGAATTACAATTTATTTTGGATTATTGCAACCCTTTGTCAGATTTCACGTAACAAGAAGTATAAAGCTTAAGTGAAGTATATTTCGTTAACAAATGTCTGCTATTCAAGATATGGGTGCTTATAAATTGATTGGTACTATCTTACTCGAGCGCTCCCATGAATTGGTAGGCGGAAAAGTAAGGGTGATATTCCAGGGCAAAACGTTTTTACTGGTTTTAGAAAATAGGAATAATGTATTCAGGAATTAACAAACTGGTTACCTTACAAACAACATACAGGATGTAAGTTTCATTGATTTAAGTAAAATTGAATCAAAAGTTGGATTCCAGCGCATAAATGTTATGCCTGGTATTGATTGTACAAAGTATAAACAGGCGTACTTTTTTCGCCATCAGTATAGTTCCCTATTAGCATTGCAGGAGTAAGATAATTTTTATTGTCCTTATTAAAACTTTGACTGGGTATTGGAAAATATTACCTATATCATTAAAGGTTGCATTGAAAAGAACCATAAATATCAAAGGATAATTTATGAGCGTTACCGTTCCTATGCACTTAAGATAGTCTTCCGCTATATATACAGATTTGAAAGGGCAATAAATGTAACGAACGACGGGTTTGTAAAGTTGTTCCGGAATTTTGAACAATTCAGGCTTGGCGAAGAAGGGGATAATGAAGCTATACTGATGGGATGGTTAAAAAAGATATTGGTGAATACTGCAATTGATGAGCTACGAAAGGACGATATACTTATTGAAATTGGCGGCATCCCCGAAAACGTTTGGGAGATAAAAGACAACAACCAGGGTGCTGACCAGCTTTTATTATATAAAGATTTAATTGTTCTCATCAAAAGCTTACCTACCCCCTACAGAATTGTTTTTAACCTGTATGTTATTGATGGTTATACGCACAGTGAAATAGCTGATATATTAAAAGTGCCTGTAGGAACTTCGAAATCGAATTTGTCAAGAGCACGGTTGCTATTACAAAACAGCATAAAAAAAATGGAGGAAAACAGTTATGCAGGATATAGGTGATAATATGGATGAATTATTCCAGAAAGCAGCCAAAGATTATCCTTTAAGAAAAGCTGCTGATAACTGGGAAGAGATTGCTCCACTGCTAAAAAATGCTACACCTGGTAAAGCCGTTGTAAAAAAGAATAATGGTATAAGGGGAAATAATGCTTTATTGATACTATTAATTATAGTGTTTATTTTCTCTGCGCTTGCTACAAAAGATGGTTTGAATCTGTTATCATCGGGTCAATATCCAGGTAAGAAGAATGAGAAACTAACAGGCAATGAGAAGATAATGAATGTTCCGGCAACGGGTATTTCAGCCATCTATCAAAAGAAAGCAGGGCAGAAAATATTACAGGCTAATCCTGCCACCAATATACCTGGATATTACAACATTGTAAATGATCGCAGTTCTGGCGGTTTAAGAAGCAAAAGTAATAATGACCGTCCGTTATTTACACACAGCGTGTCGGAGAAATCAACAAAGACTACAGGCGCTTTTGCAGACGAGAAATCGTTACAGGAGGGACAAAGCAAAGGAAATTTATCGGATGAAAATACAATAGTTAACCAGCCAGATTCGGCAAGCGACATTACGCCTGAAGCGTTATCGTCTGATTTTTCAAAAACTGCACAATTGATAAACAGGAAAAATATTCCCGGTGACAAACAAGTCATTTTAACGAAGCAGCAGCGGGGAATCTATTTCGGATTTGTAACAGGTCCTTCTTTTAACCAGGTAAAAAATCAGGGCTTAAATAAAAGTGGGTACGATATAGGACTGGTGGCAGGCTATCAGCTGAATGGTAAATTATCCATTGAATCAGGCTTGCTGTTCGAAAAGAAATATTATTTCAGTGATGGGAAATATTTTGATATGTCAAAAGCTGGTTCGGGTATGCCTGCAGGTATGCAGGTACTCAGCCTGGAAGGTAGCTGTGCCATATTTGAAATTCCGTTTAAACTAAAATATGATTTTGCGGGTAATAATTACACGCGCTTCTTTGCTACAACAGGCATCTCTACTTACATTGTTACAAACGAGTACAATAAATACAGGGCTATAATTAGTGGAACACAACAGGATGTAACCGGCGACTATAATAATAATTTGAACTTCTTTGCTGCTGCTGTTCATTTAAGTGGTGGATACCAGCGAAAAATTGGAAAATTGGTAAGACTCCGCATTGAACCCTATTTGCAGATTCCAATACGGGGAATTGGTGTAGGTTCTTTATCTGTCTTAAGTACAGGCATTCATCTGGGAATGACAATTCCTGTTATCCGGTAAATATTTTTTATACTAAAAAAGATTACCTGTTGCAAAATGCAACATGTGGAAGATATTTTTTAAAACTCAAACTTCAAACAAATGAAAAAGGTTAATTTTTCGCCGCTGTTAATTGCGATGCTTGTTATTTTTTCTGTTATTTCCTGTACGAAGAATACCGACAAAAATATTACGAAAACAGAACAGCAAAAGGTAGCAACCAATGAAATGATAGGAGAAAACGGAGCAAACCCGGATGAGTCAATAGTGGGCTCGCTAAGCGCGGGCGCACGAAATTCATCAGACGCAGACGAAAGAGACGGTCGCGGCGGACACTTTTTGTATACGGAAACCAATAATGCGGGGACAAATGAAATTCTGATTTATAAGATAAATTCAGATGGAACACTTCATCATAATGGCAGTACTGCTTCCGGGGGATCAGGAACAGGCGCAGGCCTTGGCTCACAGGGGGCATTGATTTTGGATGATGAACATGAATGGTTATTCGCAGTTAATGCAGGGAGTAATTCGGTTTCTTCCTTCCGGGTACATGACGATGGAAGCCTTAAACTGGTGCATACAGAAAGTTGCCGGGGCAAGACGCCGGTTAGCCTGAGTGTCCATGACAATCTTTTATACGTCCTGAATACCGGATCTGACAATATTCATGGTTTCAAAGTTGATGAAGATGGAAGACTAAGTCATATTGATGGATCAACCCAATCTTTGAGTGGTGTGGGCGTAAATGCTCCGCAAATTTCGTTCACTCCCAATGGAAACTGGCTGATTGTAACAGAAAAAGCAACGAATAATTTAGTTTCTTTCAAGCTAAAAAACAATGGGGCTGTTTGGCCGGCTGTTGTCACTGCTTCGACAGGTGCCACTCCGTTTGGCTTTGAGTTTGCAAGAGATAATTTTATGGTGGTATCCAATGCTGCCGGAGGCGCTGCCGGGGCCGGTTCTGCGACTTCATATGTTATCGGTGCCAATGGTAAACCACATGACATTAACGGAGCCATACCCAATCATGAGGCAGCTCCGTGTTGGGTAGCGGTAACCAAGTTCGGTCGGTTTGCGTTTCTCACCAATACTGCCAGTAATTCTGTGTCATCCTATTATGTTGCGCCTAATGGAAGCCTGTACTTAGTACGCCAGGTGGCTGCTTCTACTAATGACGGGCCAGTTGATATTGTGGTGGCAAAAAATAATTATGATGTATTTGTATTAAATGGAAAAGCAAAGACAATAGGCGAATATCACCGTACGTTTTTTGGTGGTTTGTCATCCATGGGTTCAGTTGGCGGATTACCAGCATCTGTTACGGGTTTGACCACTTACTAATAAAATTATCCAGCAAAATTTTAAGCATCTTGTCACAAGGCTGTTCATATGAAATGGCCTTGTGATATTTGCTTTACGGACAGTTGATTGCCTGGACAATTTGTTTAAATTCAATACAATGGGAATTATGGCCAAGACAGCTTTGCCTGAATATTAAACCTCTGCCCATACTTTAAATTCTCTTTCGAATTTCGTTTAAAGAAATGCTGCAAAAATTGCGGATTAAACTGAACTATTGGCAGGCATTTATTTAATTCATAGTTGTTTTCATCAAATCCAGCTTCTAATCAGGTGTTCAGCAATGCCTTCTGCAAAAAGCCCTTTACTTCCGGCCCAGGAAATTACGAATGCTTTCAAATAAGTCAAGACCTACCAATGCATTTTCCATAACAGTAAATATGTTATTTATTATTCTATTTGGCAGAAAACACCCAGTTCACTCAATTAAATTGGCCGTTAATTTTTTAACTTTCCATTCTAATTCAACATTATGCGTATTACTTACTTGCTTCTCTCTTTACTTTTTACTACTATTGTTACTGCTCAAAAAATTGATTCAATATTTTTGGATGCAGCCATTACCAAATTACAAAATTCAAAAGAATACACATTGAAAGTGGCTAGCCTGATGCCGGAAGAAAAATATGGTTTTAAGCCTGTGCAGGATGAAATGAGCTTTGGTGAACAATTATTGCATATTTCAGCAAATTTGGGTTGGTTGACTTCATCCTATATTACCAACTCTAAAAGCACTGTAACAAAACCGGCAACACAAGTTCAGAAAAAAGAAGAGATTATTCAGGTATTAAACAAAACCTATGATTTTTCAATTACTGCATTAAAATCGTTTGATGCGTCACATTTAGCAGATACCATTTCTTTTTTTGCAGGACCCAAAACCAAACTCCAGATAATTAACCTTATCAGCGATCACCAAACCCATCACAGGGCACAGATGATTGTGTATTTAAGATTGAACGGCATTAAACCACCGGAATATACAGGTTGGTAATAGAAATAGGAGCTTAACTAAATTCGGCCACAACTTTTAAAAAAATCTTGCTCAGCTTTTCATCTGCTTTGCCAGCCACTTCAATTATTTCGGCAATATTCACCGGCTGCAGGTTATCAGGGTCACACTCATCGGTTATAACACTTACAGCAGCACAGGCCATTCCAATGTGATTGGCCACAATCACTTCCGGTACGGTACTCATGCCAACCATATCAGCCCCTATTCCGCGTAAAAAACGATATTCAGCCTTTGTTTCCAGGTTGGGCCCCATTACTGATACATAAATCCCTTTTTTAATTTCAATCTTAAGTTCTTTACCTGCGTCTAAAATAATTTGATTCAGGCGCGCATCATAAGGCTGGCTCATGTCAACAAAACGATTGCCAAATTCCGGGGAATTTAGACCCCGAAGCGGATTATCGGGCAACTGGTTAACATGATCTTCAATCAAAATCAAATCTCCTTTTTTATATCCGGCATTCATACCGCCAGCCGCATTACTCAACAAAAGCCGTTTTACTCCCAAAGCACCAAGCACCCTGATTGGGAAAGTAATCTCCTGCATACTATATCCTTCATAATAGTGAAAGCGACCCTGCAAAATAATCAGTTTCTTCCCACCAATAGTACCCAATACCAGGTTGCCTTTGTGAAATTCTACCGTTGATTCAGGAAAATTTGGGATTTCCTGATAGGAAATCGACTTTGTAACTTCCACATAATTCAGGAACGATCCAAGGCCTGTTCCTAAAACAATTGCGGTATCAATATTGCAGAATTCATTCCCGGTAAGATAAAGGGTTGTTTCCTCAATTTTGGTTAACATCTCTTTCATAAAGTAAAATAGTGTTTAAATTGAAAATAGCGATTTTAGAGGTATTAGAGTTTGATTAAGTAGTTAGTTCCTCAGATATTAATTATTAATAAACACATTAGTTATATTTAGTTTTTACAGTAAATAAACCGTTAAAAAATGTCAAATCACTATTACAATGCCGAAGACCTTAATAAGTTTGGCGATGTTGGTAAATACCAAAAAGAATTGGCCGATAAATTTTTTGGCTGGTATGGAGAGGTCTTTAAAGATAGTTCTCTTACCGCTAAGGAAAAGTCTTTAATTGCCCTTGCCGTGGCCCATGCCGTGCAATGCCCTTACTGTATTGATGCCTATAGCAGCGATGCGTTTGAAAAAGGATGGAGCGAAAGTCAGATGATGGAAGCCGTGCATGTGGCGGCAGCTATTAAAGGTGGAGCTGCATTGGTGCATGGCGTACAAATGATGAATAAGGTAAAAGAGATTGCGATGTAAATAGTTTTATTGTACCCAACTTTAGTACGGCTATTTAGCTTCATTGGCGTCGCACTCTTGTACAGTTATTTTTCTATTCAGCATTTACCCAAACTTATCAATAAAAAAAACGAAGCATATAATTATTAACTGCCAATTTAAGTTTCCCTTATTGTAATAATCGAATGAAATCATTAAAATCACAATACAGCATATTGTCAGATGCCCATGAGCAACTCGAAATTCTGGAGCATGGCGCAAATCATGATGATGCTTTCAGGTTAATCCCTTTTCAGCAAAAACTGGAAGGTGTTGGTTTGTATCCGTTGAAGCCAACACAAATGGAAACTTTTCAGATTAATGTTGGCAAGATGTGCAACCAGGTATGCAGGCATTGCCATGTGGATGCCGGACCCGACAGGAAAGAAATTATGACCAGGGAAACCATGCACCAATGTTTGGAAGTATTGAAAACAAACCCTTCATTTAAAATAGTTGATCTTACCGGTGGGGCGCCTGAGATGAACCCGGATTTTCGCTGGTTTGTAGAACAAATAAAAAAGACAAACCCTTCTATCAATATTATTGTACGTTGCAACCTTACCATTATCCGTTCCAACAAAAAGTACTACGACCTGCCTGAATTTTTTAAGCAGCACACTATAGAAGTAGTTTCTTCCTTACCATTTTATACAAAAGACAGAACAGACAGGCAGCGGGGTAATGGTGTATTTGAAGATTCCATCAAAGCATTGCAAATGTTAAACGCCGTGGGATATGGTGTTGCAGAGAGTGGCTTAACACTCAATCTTGTTTACAACCCGGCAGGGGCTTTTTTGTCGCCTTTACAATCATCCTTAGAAAAAGAGTTTAAAGATTCCCTGCAAAGAGATTTTGGAATTGCGTTTAATAATTTATTTGCCATTACCAATTTACCCATCAGCCGCTATTTAGATTATCTATTGCACTCTGGTAATTACGAAAAATATATGGAGAAATTAATTACGGCATTTAACCCGGTAGCCGCTGCAAATGTGATGTGCCGCAATACAATTTCTGTTGGATGGGATGGATTTATATATGATTGCGATTTCAACCAGATGTTGGAATTAAAAGTGGATTGCGGCAGCAAACATATTGCCCAATTTAATTTGCAGCAATTGGCAAACCGTTCAATAGTGGTAAACCAGCATTGCTATGGATGTACAGCAGGTGCCGGCAGCAGTTGTGGAGGTGCCGTTACAGCGTAAGTATGAAATCAGCATTAATCATATTTGTCCGCAATCCTGTATTGGGAAAAGTAAAAACAAGAATTGGCGCCACAATGGGTGATAAAAATGCTTTGAGAGTTTATAAACATCTTTTGCAACATACAAAAGATATTACAGAAGGCTTGCCGGTAACCAGGTTTGTTTTTTATGCAGATGAAGTAACAACAAACGATTTATGGAATGGCTATGAAAAATGTTTGCAAATCGGAACTGATTTAGGCAAACGTATGAGCAATGCATTTGAATGGCTGTTTGAAAAAGGATTTACTAAAATTGTAATTATCGGAAGTGATTGTTTGGAGCTTGATGAGAAAATGATATCCAACGCTTTTTTAAAATTGAATGAAAGTGAAATAGTGATTGGCCCGGCAACTGATGGTGGATACTATTTATTGGGTATGCAGTCTCCCTTTAAAAACCTGTTTGAAAACATTATCTGGAGCAGCGGGCATGTATTTACTGAAACCCTAAAACAAATTCAACAGAAAAAACTGACTGATCATTTACTGCCAGCATTAAATGATGTGGATGAAGCGAAGGATGTAACATTTGACTATTAAAATTATAATAATGGAGCTTGCTTATTTAGAAACAACAAAGAATGTTTACGAAGTTTTGGCACTATTGAAATAAGAGCCAAACGCCCTATAGAATTCCTGGCCTGTTTATTATGCTACTGATAAACTGATATATATTGAAAGTGTGTAAGTCTGTGCCATTAAAGATCCCATGCCTGCAACCGGGCCATGTGTATTTACAGGTAAAACAATTGTATACTATGGCAGTGAAGAAAGTTTTGATGATAATAAAGGGCATGCCCTCTTTCCCAATCAGCCGATGGCTGTATGCGATAAAACTGCCGTCAATTTGGCAAGCCTTAACAGAACCGATATTTATATTTCTCCATCCACCTGGTTTTACGACGGCGGGAGATGTTGTTGATTTTATTAAAACAACATCTACCAAAGCAAAGATGATAAGTTATGATACATGCAATTTTTGATAAAATAGGTATCCCAATACTGATACTAATTAATCTTTTCCTTCTCTTTTTGGAAACAAAGTTTCAATTAAGGAAAAGGATACAGGTAAAATTATCCAGAACAGTTATTAATACAATTGTGTCTATACCTGCGTTCGCCTTGTTAAGATTTGCTTTTCTTCCAATAATAGTTTGGATTGCGTATAAAAATCAGGACTGGCAGTTTGGGTTAAATTACTTGTTTAATTTGCCTTTATGGTCAAAGTCAATCATAGCCTTTTTAATACTGGATTACGGAAACTATTTATGGCATATTCTAAATCATAAAATTCCATTTTTATGGCGCTTTCATTTAGTGCATCATACAGATTTGGATATGGACATTACCACTGCTTTCCGTTTTCATTTTGGAGAACTGATTGGTTCTGTTTTCTTCAGGGGTGCTGTTACTTTACTAAGCGGCGCATCTCCAATGCGGGTTTTAGTGTATGAGATTATTTTTGAAGCTGCCACCCAGTTTCATCATAGCAACTGGAAGTTGCCATTTGCGTTTGAAAGAATTTTGAATAAAGTATTTGTTACGCCAAGAATGCATGGCATTCATCACTCTGTAGTTAAACAAGAAACAGATTCCAATTACTCCGTCATATTTTCATTTTGGGACAGGTTGCATCGAACCGCCAGACTGAATAATCTCAGCGATGAAGTAATTGTAGGTGTTCCATCTTATAATAAGCCTGAGGAACTGACGATTGGGTTCTTATTAAAACTTCCGTTTACCAAAATCCGGTCACCGAAAAAAACCTGATAAAAAAATAGGTGGGAAAATTCAATGGGGTATTTTAGTTAAACCGCCCTGGGTTTATCCTTTATTTTTTTAATGGTTGAATAAGTTCCATAGACAACCATAACAGCTATAAAAATATACACCCATACAGGTATATTTTTACCAACAATAATCAGGTACAGATAAGCGGAGATGAAACATAGCCCGGTTAATAATACTGGAATTACAAAAGGCTTTTTATTCTGTATATTTTTCACAGTCCACCCAAGGCAAAGAAAAAAAAGCGGAATAGCTCCAATATAAATTCCACCAAATATGTATGGATTAACGCCATACTTTGTGCCCAGGCTTAAAAACCATTCTTTAAATATTTCCCACCATTCCATAACTCCATGTTTAAGTTTTTAATACTATACAAGCCGGAAAAGGAATTTCAACAGTTTATTTAAGGTGCCGGTTAACTGCTTCTCTTTATGTTTTACGATGATCATTTGATTAACCCGGGAGGCTACGGGGTAAGGATAAATTTTATTGAAAATATCATTAATTCCAAGGCCCTTAATATTTGCAAGAATTAATTCCTGCACCAGTTCTCCTGCATTCGGCGCAATCATACTGCCACCCAATATTTTTTCTTTTTTAAATAATCCTCCCTTACTTACGTACAGAACTAATTTACCATATTGATAACTGTCAACAATGGCCCGGTCATCATCTTCAAAATTCATATCCAGCTTTTCAAAGGAGATATTTTTTTTCAATAACACATCTTCACTCAATCCAAAAGTAGCCACTTCAGGGTCGGTGAATGTTACCCAGGACATGAAATCATTATTCAATTTCTTTTTAAATGGAGAAAAGAAATTATTAAGTAGCAACCTGGCTTGCTGCTCGGCAGCATGGGAAAACATCAGCGAACCTGAAGCATCACCACAAGTATATACATACTTATTGGTAGTTTGTAAATATTTATTAACTACAATTTTATCATCCTTTATTTGTATTCCTGCCTGGTCAAGCCCTAAATCTTTTATAGCAATCTTTCTGCCTACTGCAACAAAAACCGCATCAAAACTTTGTTTAAAATTATTTCCGTCCTTTTGTTGAATAATGGCTTCATTGGCGTTTGCAAATCCCTTTATTTCGGCATTAAGATAAAAGGTAATTCCTTCTTCTTTTAATTGTTCCATCAGCATGCTACCCATTTCCTTTGCATCATGTGGAAGAATATTTTCACCCCTATGAATGATCGTAACCTGGATGCCTAAACGATTGAAGGCCTGACCAATTTCAATACCGATAGGGCCACCGCCAACAACAAGCATTCTTGCAGGCATATCGTTAAGGGCAAAAACATTTTCATTATTGAACTGTCTGACTTTTTCAATTCCCGGTACAGTTAAAGCTGCAGGCCGGGAACCAGTGGCCAACACTATTTTTTTTGCAGTATATATTTCATCTCCCACCCTGATAGCGGAGGAAGAAATAAAATGAGCTGTGCCTAAAACAACATCCAGCCCTTCCTTTCGCAAATAATCTGCATTCTCATGCCTGCGAATGATAGCTTGCTTTGACAACACGTATTCAATGGCTTTATTAAAATCAGGTATCCCGGAAATGGTATATCCAAAAAGCGCTCCCAGTTTGGCCTGGTGCATCAACCTGGATACATGAATCAACGCTTTGCTGGGTACACATCCGTAATTCAGGCAGTCCCCGCCAATATGTTCATCGCTCCTTTCAATCAAAAGGGTTTTAAGGCCAACTTTTGCCATAAAAAGCGAAATGCCAAGTCCACCGGAGCCTGCGCCAATTACAATAATATCGTACTTAATTTCTTTCATTCTTACTTTTATTTAGTGCCCTTTTGAATACTCAGGATGGCCTGATGAGTTTTTTATAAATTGAAACCAGTTTTTGTTGCGAAGCACCAAACAGATAAGCAAAATAGATATAGAAAAAAATACCCTGCATCCTGTAAATCCCATTCACCCTGTATTTACGGGCAGAAGTGGTTACAAAACCGGCAATAACAGCAAACCTCCCTTTCTTACGAATGCGGTGAATAATTTCCTGATCTTCCATAATGATTAAATCTTCCCTGAAACCACCAATGGTTTCAAAAACTGATTTGCTTACAAATAAACTTTGATCGCCAAAACGAACGGCATTTACATTGAACCGGGTAAACCAGGCATTGACTTTTAAAAACCAATGATTATAATCAAAGCGTAACCTGTAACACCCTGCATCATAACCTGAATTTATCTTTTCCAGTATATCTTCAACAAACCCTATCGGTGGTATGGAATCGGCATGGAGAAAATAAAGGATATTACCAGTAGCAGCTTTAGCGCCAATATTCATTTGTCTTCCTCTCCCGGCCTGGTCACTTACTACAACTTTGGCTCCATACAAATTTGCAATGCTGCCCGTATCATCTGTACTCTTTCCATCGCTTACAATTATTTCAGCAATATTCCCTTTCCCTGGAACAGCGTTCAGGTAGTTGAGCAATACCGGTAACTGTGCGGCTTCATTTTTTGCAGGAATGATGATGCTGATGTTTTTTACCTGTATAATATTTGAAGGTGTAATCTTGTTCTTTTCCACATTCATGATTAAAGCTACCTTTTAAAACTATGGTATCATAAGATAATGATGCAATGAAAACATACATATCATCAATCATGGCCTTACACCAGGCCCTGGTTTACCAATACCAGGGCAACTGCTTATATTTTTGTACCATGACTTCCTGTGAAGCACCATTGCTGTATATTTTTACAATAGTGTAATTGGCTAATTGCACTTTTATCCAGCTATTGCTGTAAAATTTCGGGCAGCTATTAAAACCGGTTTTTGCTTTACTTTATACCTGTTATTAGCCTTTGCTCCCGTTACCATTGGAAAACTTACTCAAACTGGGTGGAGACGAGCACAATGATTTGGAAGAGTACTAAGGTGGGTAATTTAGTAGCATATTTCTGTGGGCCTTTTTATTTTCAATTTAGTGAATTGGGAAGTTGGATTATTTTTGTAAGGATATGTTGCTCTTTGTAAAAGTCGGGTAAAAAGTGTCAAAAAAAGCAGGGTGAGTTCGATACATACTTTTAGCCAGAATGGGTCTGAATATAAAACCAGTCTACTATAAAAGATTGATAATACAACAGGTTTTTGCCAACCGGATGTTAGAAAATCTATCTTCTAACTGTATAAGCACACCATGCTATAGACATGAATGCTATCTTTGACGCATAATTTTATGATATGCTAAAGCTGGGTATTTTTGGCGTTGGTCATTTAGGAAAGTTCCATTTAAACAACTGGAAGGAAATAAGCGGGGTAGAACTGGTTGGATTTTATGACCCGGATGATGTTTCTGCCCAGGAAGTAAGCGAAAAATATCAATTGCCACGTTTTCTTGATGCGGAACGACTGATAGCTGCATGTGACGCTATAGATGTGGTAGCTCCCACCCCATTTCATTTTGATTTATGCGAAAAAGCAATCAAGAGCGGCAAACATGTATTTGTTGAAAAACCACTTGCCAACACAATGGATGAGGCAAGGGATCTGGTAAAACTGGTAAAGGAAAGCAATATAAAAATGCAGGTAGGGCATGTAGAACGTTTTAACCCGGCCTATCTTGCCACGCAGGATTTGGATCTTAATCCCATGTTTATTGAAGTACACCGGCTCGCCCAGTTTAACCCACGTGGAACTGAAGTGAGCGTGATACTGGATTTAATGATCCATGATATAGACATCATCCTAAACCTGGTAAAAAGCGAAGTAAAGGCCATTTCAGCCAGCGGCGTAGCTGTTATGACGGATACGCCTGACATTGCCAACGTTCGCATTGAGTTCAATAACGGCTGTGTAGTCAACCTTACCAGCAGCCGTATTTCAATGAAGCGGATGAGGAAAATGCGTGTTTTCCAGAAAGACGCTTATATCGGGATTGATTTTTTGAATAAAAAAACTGAAATTATTAAATTAAAAACGCCGAGAGACCTGGAAGCATTTTCGTTTGATCTGGATACACCTCATGGCAAAAGAACCATCGCAATTCTGAATCCGGTAATACCAGAAGTAAACGCCATAAAAATGGAGCTGGAGAAATTCCGCGATGCCGTTGTAAATAATACACCTACTATTGTAAGTGAAGTAGACGGATACCGCGCCATGGATATTGCTCATCAGATTCTTAATAAGATTAAAAATGCAAGTATCAACAACTGATTCAACGGATGCCGTTTAAAAAAAAGATTCATATCAGGTGGTATATGTTCAGTGATTACCTGGCAGCTGCCATAGCGTGGATGTTATTTACCGTTGTGCGCAAAGAACTGCTGCGTGATCCTTTTTATAAAGGCAACCACCTGGATCTAAATAACCGCTTTTTAATGGGCATCTCCCTGCTTCCATTTATGTGGGTTATATTTTTTTTCCTTGCCGGTAGCTATGGCTCCTTGTATAAAAAATCAAGATTGAATGAAATAACGACAGCTTTCTCCTGTACAATGGTGGGCTGTATAATAATATTTTTTGTAATTGTATTAAACGATCATAACCATTCCCTTTATTATTACTATACCACATTAATATGTTTTATACTGCTGCATTTTCTTTTTACCACAGGCGGAAGACTATTGTTATTGAATATAGCCAAAAAACAAATGCTCTCCGGCACTGTAAAATTTAATGCCATACTTGCGGGAGATCATGAAATATCCGAACGGCTGTATGCACAAACAAAGAAATTGCTAAAACAATCAGGCGTTTATTATACAGGTTTTGTAAGTGATGAAAAAAACGGGCTTTCCGCTTATTTGCCATATTTAGGCAATATGGGGCAACTGGAAGAGATCATTGACAGGGAAAATATAGAAATGGTGGTAATAGCTATAGAAAATACCGGAAAAAAAGAAGCAGAAAATCTAATTAACCGCCTCAGTGAAAAAGAGGTAGATATAAATATTGTACCCAGTACACTCGATATAATTGCCGGTTCTGTAAAAACAGAAAATGTATTAAATCCGTTATTAGCAAGCATTGCCACAGACCTTATACCACAATGGCAGCAAAATGTAAAGCGATTATTGGATATATTAATATCAGTCATGGGCCTTATCCTCCTGTCTCCGCTAATACTGTATGTGGCAATACGGGTCCGTTTCTCATCAAATGGTCCGGTTTTTTTTACACAGGAAAGAATTGGCTATAAAGGCAAGCCTTTTTTAATTTATAAGTTTCGTTCCATGTATGCTGATGCCGAAAAAGATGGACCAGCCCTTTCCTCACCCAATGATGCACGTATTACTGGTTACGGAAAAACGCTGCGTAAATGGCGGCTGGATGAACTACCGCAACTATTCAATGTATTAATAGGTGAAATGAGCCTGGTAGGACCAAGACCAGAAAGAAAATATTATATCAACCTTATAGCCCGCCAAACACCTTATTTTAAATACCTGCTTAAATCAAAACCAGGATTAACATCATGGGGTATGGTAAAATTTGGCTATGCGGAAAATGTGTCTCAAATGATTGAACGGATGCAGTATGACCTTATGTACATAGAAAATATTTCCCTGAAACTTGACTTTAAGATTATGCTCTACACCCTCAGGATAATTTTTTTAGGCAAAGGGGTGTAAATGACTGCCGGTCACATAATTAATCGGCATTATCCCCGTTATTAGTTTGTTCACTATTAACTCATTTTCAATTATTTTTGGCCAAAACTCACAATCCTTGAGTAAATCAACTTTCAGTCTTATTGTGGCACTGGCCCTTTCGGTTACTGCTTATCCGCAATATTGGCAACAACAGGTCAATTATATAATTGACGTTTCCCTTAATGATAAGGAACATACCCTGGAGGGTTTTGAAAAGATAGTTTACAAAAACAACTCACCCGATACAATTAATTTCATCTGGTTTCATCTTTGGCCAAACGCCTATAAAAATGATAGAACTGCTTTTAGCGAGCAATTACTCAATAATAACCGTACCGATTTTTACTTCAGCAACAAAGAACAAAGGGGCTATATTAACCGCCTTGATTTTAAGGTAAATGGTGTTACTGCACAAACCACGGACCATCCGCAGTATATTGATATCATTAAGTTATTACTGCCCACGCCTCTCCCCCCAGGTGAACAGGCCCTTATCAACACCCCTTTTCATGTTCAGTTGCCTGAAAATTTTTCACGTGGCGGACATACCGGGCAAACCTACCAGGTAACGCAATGGTTCCCTAAGCCAGCTGTATATGATCACAAAGGCTGGCATCCCATTCCTTACCTTGACCAGGGAGAATTCTATAGTGAGTTTGGCAATTTTGATGTGCGCATTACTGTTCCTGAAAACTATGTAGTAGCTGCTACCGGTGAATTGCAAAATGAAGAAGAAAAGGAATGGATGAAACAAAGAGCATCTTTCAACTGGCAACCCGTAACCAGTAAAATAATTGTAAAGAAAGGTTCTTACAAACATGTAAAGAAAACTGTACAACGCTATCCCGCATCCCTTACAAAAATTAAAACAATACAATTTATACAAAACAATGTCCACGACTTTGCCTGGTTTGCTGATAAACGTTTTGTTGTGCAACAGGATACTATACAACTGGCTTCAGGCAGAACAGTTACTGCTTACAGTTACTATCTGCCCGGTAAAGAAACCCCATGGAAAAACAGTGTAAGCTTTATCAAAAGAGCCATACACTTCCGATCTTTGGTTATGGGCGAATACCCATACAATACAGTTAGTGCTGTAGAAGCAAAAATGGGTTTTAATGGCGGAATGGAATATCCAACCATTACCAGCATTTCTCCTGCTGGCACAGACGCAGAACTGGAATACACCATTGAACACGAAGTTGGACATAACTGGTTACAGGGTATTCTTGCAACCAATGAAAGGCAATACCCATGGATGGATGAAGGAATGAATACCTATTACGACAACCGCTATACACCTGTAATTAAAGAAATAAAAGCAGCCAAAAAAAATAAATTCATACAGCAACGCAGTCCGCAGGATATGGAAGGCTTATTTCTTCAATCGCTGATAGCTGTCAAAAAAGATCAACCCATAAATACACCGGCAGAAAACTTTACAGAATTAAATAATGATTTGTCGGCTTACTATAAAACGGGCAAATGGATGAAGATTTTGGAAAATTATATAGGTCAGCCTGTTTTTGATTCCTGCATGAAAGAATATTATACACGCTGGCAATTTAAACATCCTTATCCTGAAGATTTTAAAGCAGTTATTACGCAGGTAAGCGGAAAAAATACCGATGATATTTTTCAGCTGATTGATAAAAAGGGAGAACTGCCTCCACTGGTAAAAAGACAAATAAAACCAGTCGCTTTTTTCAATTTCAATAATACAAACAAATACAGTTACGTAAATATATTACCCGCGGCAGGCTATAACCAGTACGATAAATTCATGGTTGGTTTGCTGGTACATAATTATTCACTCCCGGCGGAAAAATTTCAGTTTCTCGCGGCGCCCATGTATGCAACAGGAAGTAAGAAGTTTAATTATCTCGCCAGGGCTTCGTATACCTGGTATCCTGAAAATATCTTTTACAAAACAGAAATAGGTATAAGTGCTGCTGCATTTTCAATGGATGATTATGAACCTTCCCCAGAAGAAAAGATAACACTCGGCTTCAGAAAAATAGCTCCTTTTATACGTTTTACATTAAAAGAAACCGGGCCGCACAGCAAACGCAGGCGCTATATTCAGTTTACACCATTCTTTATTCAGGAAAACGCCCTGAACTTTAAAACTGTTATAAATGGACCCGACACTACTGATGTAGTTGAAAAAACTTCGGGTAACCGTTATATCAACCAATTGAAATTTGTCATAGAGAATAACCGCATTCTGTATCCTTACCGGGCACAGTTACTGGTAGAACAGGCTGATGGTTTTGTACGTGCAGCATTTACCGGTAATTACTATTTTAATTATTCCAATAATAAATCCGGTTTGAGTGTGCGTCTTTTTGCAGGCAAATTCTTTTATACAGGGGCAAAAACGATTACCAAACAATTTGAAACAGACAGGTACCAGCTTAATATGACTGGTGCCAATGGTTACGAAGATTACACCTATAGTAATTATTTTTTAGGGCGAAATGAATTTGAAGGAACTGCTAACCGCCAGATAATGATACGTGATGGTGGATTTAAAGTAAGAACAGATCTCTTAAGCAGCAAAATAGGGAAAACAGATAATTGGCTCGGCGCAATAAATTTCGTATCAGATATTGCAGACAAAAAATTTCCACTGAAAATATTTGCAGACATTGGTACCTATGCAGGTGCCTGGCAAAATGATGCACAAACGTCGCGTTTTTTGTTTGATGCCGGCCTGCAACTTTCAATACTGCACGAAACGGTAAATATTTATCTGCCATTATTATCCAGTAAAGAATTCAGGGACTATTTCAGATCAACCCTGGGTACAAATTATTTACTTAAAACCATCTCATTCAGCATAGATATTCAGGACTTCAGGCTGAAAAAAATGAATAAAAACCTGGATTTTTAAATTTCTCATGAATACCCATTCCATAAAATATCTTGCACAGCACCAGATAAACAAAGAAAAATGGGATGCCTGCCTGGATGGTTCTTCCAATGGGCTTATCTACAGTTATTCTTTTTACCTTGATGCCATGTCAAAACATTGGGATGGGCTTGTGCTGAACGATTATGAGGCCGTAATGCCACTGACGTGGAATAAAAAATATGGCATTTATTATTTGTATCAGCCTTTTTGCTGCGCCTTACTGGGTATCTCCGGACAATTCCTGCATCCAGCTATTACCAACGATTTTTTAAAACATATTCCACGTGTATTCCGATACTGGGATATCTGTCTTAACCAGGGCAATAATGTAAATAATGATATTTTCAACGCTTACAGAAGAAAAAATTTTATACTAAACCTTAATCAATCTTATGAAAAATTGTACGCTAAATTCAGTGATAACATTAAACGTAATATAAAAAAAGCAGCCCAATTAAATTGTTCCGTAAATAAACCAGCGCTTGCAGAAGTACTTAATCTTGCTAAAATACAAATGCAGCAATTTGCCAATGTTACCGATGATGATTTTATCCGTTTTTCAAATTTGTATAAATTTCTTGAACAAAAAAATGCCGCTACTACCTATGGTATAATTACTGCAAATGGTAACCTGCTATGCGCCTGTGTTTTTTTTACCTGGCAAAACCGGGCTTACTATATCCTTGCAGGTAACCACCCTGACAGCAGATCTACAGGTTCTTCTCATATGCTTATCGACGCATTTATTAAAGATCATTCGGAGACGAATATGATTTTAGATTTTGAAGGCTCTGATATACCCAGCCTTGCTTTATTTTACAGCAGTTTTGGTGCTATAGAAGAGAATTATCCTGGCGTCAGGTACAACCGCTTACCATCTTTGATTAGATGGTTAAAAAAATGATGTGCCATGTTTCAGTTCATGTAAGCCTATAAGGGTTGCATTGTTGTAAACTTACAGGTTTCCTGGGCCTGGTCTTAGCTGTCCTTGAGGAGATTCATTTATTTCTATCCTTTCTTCAAGTAGTTTTTCTGCTACCAGTAAATCAAGCGGGCTGGTTATTTTGATATTGAAAACATCACCTTCAATAAGATGGATAACAACGCCTGTTTTTTCTACAACCGTCGCTTCGTCTGTAAAAGAAGGATCATATGGCTGATCAAAAGCAGGTAAAAGTAATGCGGCTAAAAACGTTTGCGGCGTCTGTACCATTCGAACCAGGTTCCTGTCGATTGTTTCGCTTCCGTTACCCGTTTCAATTCTTATAGAGTCGATGGCCGCGGTAGTGGGGACTGCATTGCCTTTTTCAAGCGCAGCTGCATAACAACGATTTATCAAACCGGGGCTAACCAAACATCGAACGCCATCATGTACAAAAACAACTGATTTTTCCTCCACCAGTTTTAACCCGTTTTTTACAGATTGGTAGCGTGTATCTCCACCGGCAGTTATTTGTATGCGATTGGGTTCTGTAACAGTTTTAACAATTGAATGACCTGTTTCTATAAACTGGCCGGGCAATACCAGTATAATTTTAAGATCATTGAAAGCGGTAAGAAAAGCAGTCAGCGTATGCCATAGAACGGGCTTGTCTTTTAATAGCAGAAATTGTTTGGGAATGCTGGTACCCATCCGTAAACCGGAACCACCCGCAACTATAACAGCATATTTTTTCATTTCTGATTTATTGATTGCTGATTTTGGGATTTGAGATTTTCACGGGATGTTACATCAAATGAAATGCTGACATTTCCCAATCACAAAATCAGCAATTTTGGACAGGGGCAAACCCTGCCTCTATTTATACAACGCCACTTCATCCGTTCCATCGCTGCTACGCACCCCGCGGTACATACCTGCACTGTTAAACATCAGTGAGAAATTTCCATTGGCATCAACGCCAATCATTCCACCTTCGCCTTCTATTTTTACCAGTTTTTTATTTACTACTTCATCCATGGCCTGTTGCAAACTATAATTTTTATATTCCATTATTGCGCTTACATCATACGCTGCTACGGCACGTATAAACATTTCTCCATGACCGGTGCAACTGATAGCGCATGTTTTATTGTTTGCATAAGTTCCACTGCCAATCATGGGACTATCTCCAATACGGCCGTACTTTTTATTTGTCATACCGCCCGTACTGGTAGCAGCTGCGATATTTCCGTTTTGATCGCACGCTACAGCTCCAACCGTACCGAATTTCTTATCTTTCATTAATTCCTCCAGCCGCTGGTGTGTATGGTCAAGCGAGTAATTATCAGAATCACGGATGGCTTTCCATTGATCATACCTGAACTGTGAAAAGAAATATTCATCGGGTTCTAATTTAATTCCCTGTTTTATCGCAAAATCATTGGCTCCCTTGCCACTTAAAAAAACGTGGTTGCTATGCTGCATCACTTCTGTTGCCAGTTCAATGGGGTTTCGCACATTGCGTATACCCGCAACAGCACCGGCTTCCAGTGTTTTACCATCCATTATTGCGGCATCCATTTCCTGCACTCCTTTTTTTGTAAATACAGCGCCGCGACCGGCATTAAAAAGGATATTGTCTTCCAAAATCACCAGAGAGGCTTTTACAGCATTAATAGCAGAACCGCCTTCTTCCAATACCGCATAGCCTGCGTTCAGTGCAGCGTGCAGACCTTCTATATAAGCGGTTTCCAGTTCCGCTGTCATATCTGCTTTAAGAATAGTACCTGCCCCACCATGAATAACCATTGTAAATTTCGACATAACCTCATTGCTTTTTTCAGTTCAAAATTAGCTAAATCAGTTGACCGCTTGCTCAGTTGATTGGTTACCCAGCCAACAGCTTCTAGCTAAATGCTAATAGCTGTTTTTCAGCAGCAACCGGCATTCATGCAATAATTTTTCTTTATTGATAGCGGCTGTTCCTACTTCTTCGCATACAAGGCCGCCGGCAATATTTGCTACACTGGCCATCAGTTTTACATCATTCGTAGTTGCATACAATAAAGCTGCTACAGCAATCACCGTATCGCCTGCGCCAGACACATCTGCAATACGCCGGAAATGAGAAGGAATAATTGCAGCTTCGCGATCATTCTCAAAAAAAACACCTTTTTCTGATAATGTGATAAATGATACCGTGTGGCCAAGCTGCTTTTCCAGCAACTGGTGTATATTTCTAAGCGAAGAAATATCTATTTCGTCAACCAGTAAATTCAACCCATCTTTTACTTCTTTAAGATTGGGTTTAAAAATAGTCACCCCTTTATATGAAAAGAAATTTTTCCGTTTAGGATCTACAGCTGTAATAACATTGTATTGCTTACAAATTGATATTACTTCAGTAATCACACGCTGTGTAAGAACACCTTTATTGTAATCTTCAAAAATAATTACTGCAGGCTTTTCCGCAGTGATATAATCTTTTACCCTGTCAATCAATGCATCTTCTGCGGTTGTAGCCAAATCAATGGTTGTCTCTGCATCCAGGCGCATCATTTGCTGATTGCGGCTGATGATACGTGTTTTATCGGTGGTCTGTCTTGTTTTACTGCAAATAATATAAGAGGTATCAATGCCCTGTTCTGTCATAAGGCTATCCAGTGATTTGCCCGCCTCATCTTCACCAATTACAGAAAAAATACTGGTAACTGCGCCCAACGAAACAAGGTTCAACGCTACATTGCCGGCCCCACCAATACGCAACTCACGTTTATCCATTAGAACAACAGGAACAGGCGCCTCCGGTGAAATTCTTTCTACATGTCCCCACCAGTATGTGTCCAGCATAACATCGCCAATAACACCCACTTTACAATTTGAAAAATTTTGAAAGAGTTTATCGAAGTCCATGTAAAAACTTTTAATACTACAGAGGCTGTTTATGATTCAGTATTGTTGCGTTGTGCAATAAAATATAAAGGTATTCCCAGGAGCACGATGGCCAATCCCCAACCTGCGTAAACCGGTTTTTGAAAAATCAAAGCAATACAAAATGCAATGCCCATTATAATATAAATAGCAGGCAAAACAGGATAACCAAACGCTTTGTATGGTCTTTCGATATCCGGTCTTTTATTTCTCAAAACAAATATGCCAATGATAGTAAGTACATAAAAAATAACTACTACAAATGCCACCATATCCAGCAGGTCTCCATACTTACCACTTAAGCATAAAATGGAAGCAACAATACATTGTGCCCACAAGGCCCATTCTGGTACAGCATTTTTATTCAGCGTACCTGCTTTTTTAAAAAACAAACCATCCTGCGCCATTGTATAGTAAACCCTTGCACCCGCAAGTATTAATCCATTGTTGCACCCAAAAGTAGAAATCATAATCATAACCGCAATTACATAAGTACCCATGTTACCAAAAATAGCATTTGATGCGGCCACAGCCACCCTGTCTTGCTGCGCAAAGGCCACTTCATGCAAGGGCAATACACTAATGTACATCAGGTTAGCTGCAACATATATAATGGTTACAATCAGTGTACCCAGAAAAAGACTCAACCCGATATTGCGCCTGGGATTTTTAATTTCGCCTGCAATAAATGTTACGTTGTTCCATGAATCACTGCTGAAAATTGAACCCACCATAGCTGCTGCAATGGCACCCAGTATAGCTGCGCCTGTTACGGGTATGGTTTCCCCGGTTGCAGATAAATTTTTCATGTTCCATGCATCCTGCCAGTTAGCATGCCATATTTCAGATTTTGCTGCCAGTAAAAATCCAAATCCAATAAGACCAAAAAGGGAAAGCAATTTTGTAACTGTAAATGTTGTTTGAATAAGCTTGCCACCTTTTATACCTTTTGTATTGATGTAAGTAAGAAGAAGAATAAGAATAATAGAAATCAATTGTGCGGGGTATATTTTAAAGTTACCCAGCTGCATCAGTATATTTTCATCTTTCAGTTCCAGTATAGGAAAAAAATACCCTGCAAACTTGGAGAACGCCACACCTACTGCTGCTATGGTAGCTGTTTGTATTACTGCGAAAAAACTCCAGCCATATAAAAAACCAGCGAGGGGATTAAATGCTTCTTTCAAGTATACATACTGGCCACCAGCTTTTGGATACATGGCACTGAGTTCTCCATAACTAACGGCGGCTGTTAAAGTCATAAACCCGGTAATCAGCCATACAAAAATTAACCAGCCGGCACTGCCCACATTGCGCGTAATGTCTGCACTTACAATAAAAATACCGGAACCTATCATGGAACCGGCTACTACCATGGTCGCATCCAGCAACCCCAGAGAAGGCTTGAAAGAAGGGTTTTGTTCTGTCATTATATATGTTGTATGAAGCCTGAAGATAAGAAAATCCGGGTGCAATATTCATGGAACATTTCACGCAATGAGGCAAAGAAAAGTAAAGAAATACAGGTTAATACCTGCATAGCACAGGCGCTAACAATCTCTGCATCTTTTCAAGCTCCGTGTCTTTGCGTTTGCGTGAAACGGTGACGAACGTTCAAAAAAAAAAGCAAAGGCTCTTAACAAACCTTTGCTTTTTTTATCTTGTGCCGTTGCGTGAAATAAACGACTAGTTCTTTTTCTTATAGGACTCGTTTAAGCCTTTTATCAAATCGTTGGTAATATTATACGCGGTATCCTTATAAAAGATTCCTTCCGGAAAATCTGACAATATATAAGAATAATTTTTATCCTTATTGTATTCTTTGAGATAGGTTTCAAGCCGTTCTCTTATTTTCTTACGTGTTTCGTTCATCTGGTCATTGATATTCTGATCCAGTTGCTGTTTGCGGCTTTGAAAATTCTGTTGCATCTGCTGGTATTCGCGGTTAGCAGCTTCAGCTTCCGCCTGTGACATATTATTTCCTTTTTGCTGCCACTCGCCAATTTTTTTCTGGTACGATTTCTCCAGCGAAGCCAGTTCATTATTCATAGACTCCTCCTTTGTTTTCAGTGTACTCAGGGCATCTTTGAAATATTGGTAATTATTCTGCAGAGAATCCAGCTCAAAATAAGCAATTCTGAAACTGGCCGTATTGCTGGTTGCGTTATTACCAGGAACAGTGGCAGCAACTACCTGTTTTACAGTATCGTTGCCTTTAAAATGCAGAAAAAGTAATACACCGGAAAGACCAACTGCTATAATACTTAATATGAGTGAAAGTTGCTTCATTTGTCTGGTGTTTTAAGGCAAGTTAGACCCTTTACAAAAAAGAAAAGTGTTAAAAAAACAGTGCGAAAATTTATACAAACAAAAAAAAGCAGGAAGGTTTTTACCCTTCCTGACTATTATTTTTATTGATTACTGAAGTCATTATTCTTATTCTTCATCATCAAAATTCATGGCCTCTTTTGTTGTCTGCAGCAATTCGTATTCTTCTTTGCTGCCTACAATCATATTTTCAAACTCACGTAAACCAGTGCCTGCAGGTATTGGATGCCCGGTGATTACATTTTCTTTAAGACCAAGCATTTCATCTGTTTTTCCCTGTATGGCCGCAGAACTCAACACTTTGGTTGTTTCCTGGAACGATGCAGCAGATATCCAGCTTTGTGTTCCCAAAGATGCTTTTGTAATACCCAGTAACAATGGCTGAGATGTAGCAGGCTTGGCATCACGGTACTCCACCAGTTTCTTATCAGACCTGCGGAGAATAGAATTTTCTTCTCTCACTTCACGCAGTGTTGCAATCTGGCCAGCTTTCAGTTTTGTACTGTCGCCGGCTTCGGTAACAACTTTTTTGTCAAAGGTGTAATCATTTTCTTCAAGGAATTCAAGCTTGTCAACAGTATCTTCTTCCAGAAACCTGGTGTCACCCGGATCAACTATCTCAAGCTTCTTCATCATCTGTCTTACTATTACTTCAATGTGCTTGTCATTGATACGTACACCCTGTAAACGATAAACTTCCTGGATTTCATTTACCACATATTCCTGAACTGCAAATGGTCCTTTAATAGCCAGGATGTCTCCCGGTGCTGTCTGGCCATCGCTCAATGAAGTCCCTGCTTTTACAAAGTCACCATCCTGTGCAAGAATCTGGCGTGTTAATGGTACCAGGTATTTTTTCACCACACCATCTTTTGCCTCAATTACAATCTCACGGTTACCACGTTTAATAGCGCCAAAAGCAATTACACCATCAATTTCAGAAACGATTGCAGGGTTAGCCGGGTTACGTGCTTCAAACAATTCTGTTACACGTGGCAGACCTCCTGTAATATCCCTTAATTTACCCAGTACACGCGGAATCTTCACAATTACCTGTCCTGCTTTTACATCATCCCCGCCTTCCATTACAATATGACTTCCAACCGGTAAGTTGTAAGATTTTATTTCTTTGCCTTCTACCAGTATGGAAGGTATTTTGGTTTTATCCTTTGATTCTATTACCACTTTTTCACGGTGACCAGTTTGCTCATCTGCCTCATCACGGTAAGTAATACCTTCAATAACATGTTCAAATTTCAGCACACCTGTAATTTCTGATATCACCACATTATTATAAGGGTCCCATGTACATATAATCTCTCCCTTGGTAACTTTCTGGCCGTCTTTAACAGCAAGTGTGGCACCATAAGGAACGTTATTGGTAATTAAAAGACGATCATTTTTTACATCCGTTATTCTTACTTCACCTGTACGTCCGATAACTATCTGTACTTTCTCGCCATCATTATTTTCTGTTGTTACCGTACGCAAACCATCAAATTGAATGGTACCGTCAAACTTAGCGAACAAAGAAGATTCTACTGAAGCAGAACCTGCCACACCACCCACGTGGAATGTACGCAATGTTAACTGTGTACCCGGCTCACCAATTGACTGGGCAGCGATGATACCTACAGCGTCTCCTCTTTGTGCCGTATAACCGGTAGCAAGGTTTTTACCATAACATCTTACGCACACACCTCGTTTGCTTTCGCAGGTAAGCACAGAACGTATTTCTATGGTTTCAACACCTGCTTCTTCAATAGCAACCCCGATGGCATCGGTAATCTGTTCTCCGGCACTAACCAGTAATACATCTGAAACCGGGTGATGTACATTGTGTAATGAAGTACGTCCTACGATTCTGTCTACCAGCGGTTCAACAACATCCTCATTATCTTTTAATGCGGTGGTGGCAATACCACGCAGGGTACCGCAATCTTCTTCAGTGATAACAACATCCTGCGCCACGTCAACCAAACGACGGGTTAAGTAACCGGCATCAGCTGTTTTCAAGGCCGTATCCGCAAGACCTTTACGCGCACCGTGGGTAGAGATAAAATAATCCAGTACATTCAATCCGCCTTTGAAGTTGGAAAGAATCGGATTCTCAATGATCTCACTTCCCGTACTGCCGCTTTTTCTTGGCTTAGCCATCAAACCTCTTATACCTGCAAGCTGTTTAATCTGTTGTTTTGAACCACGTGCTCCGCTATCAAGCATCATGTAAACAGAATTGAATCCCTGTTTATCATTTGCCAGTTCGCGTATTAGCATCTCCGTGATGCGTGTGTCCACACGGCTCCAGATATCTACAATCTGGTTATAACGTTCATTGTTGGTTATAAGACCCATGTTATAGTTTTCCCACACTTCATCAACTTCTACTTTTGCATTTGCAAGTAATTCTTCTTTTGAATCAGGTATGATAAGGTCATTAACACTGAAAGACAAACCACCCTGGAATGCAGTACGGAAACCTATCTGTTTAATATCATCCAAAAACTTTGCAGTCTTGGGTACATTGGTAATGGTTGTAATATCACCTATGATTTCACGCAAAGACTTCTTGGTAAGCAATGCATTTACAAAACCAACTTCTTTTGGAACAGCTGCGTTAAAAATTACACGACCAACCGTTGTTTCAATTATTTTCTTTTTCAGTTCACCATCCTCGCGCACGTTGGTTTTTACTTTAATCCACGCATGCAGATCAACACGTTTTTCATTGTGTGCAATGATAACTTCATCTGCACTGTAGAATGTCATGCCTTCACCACGCACTTTTTCTTCGGGCGTTGATTTTTTACCCTTGCTGATGTAATACAGTCCCAATACCATGTCCTGTGAAGGAAGGGTAATAGGCGTACCATTCTGCGGGTTAAGAATATTATGAGAAGACAGCATAAGTAACTGCGCTTCCAGTACAGCAGCATTGCTCAATGGAACGTGTACCGCCATCTGGTCACCATCAAAGTCAGCATTGAATGCAGAACACACCAACGGGTGCAGCTGTATAGCTTTACCTTCTACCAGTTTTGGCTGGAAAGCCTGGATAGACAAACGGTGAAGTGTTGGGGCACGGTTTAACATTACCGGGTGTCCTTTCAATATATTTTCAAGAATATCCCAAACGATGGCTTCTTTTTTATCAACTAATTTTCTTGCGCTCTTAACCGTTTTTACAATACCGCGTTCAATCAGTTTGCGGATGATAAATGGTTTGAACAATTCCGCTGCCATATCTTTTGGTAACCCGCACTCATGCAGTTTCAGTTCCGGTCCTACCACGATAACAGAACGACCAGAATAGTCAACACGTTTACCCAGCAAATTCTGACGGAAACGACCTTGTTTACCTTTCAGTACATCGCTCAATGATTTCAACGCACGGCCACCTTCTGCTTTTACAGCATTTGATTTACGTGAGTTATCAAACAAGCTGTCTATGGCTTCCTGCAGCATACGTTTTTCATTACGTAAGATTACTTCAGGTGCTTTAATCTCTAATAAACGCTTTAAACGGTTGTTACGGATAATTACGCGACGGTATAAGTCATTCAAATCTGAAGATGCAAAACGACCACCATCCAATGGAACCAATGGACGCAGTTCTGGCGGTATAACGGGAATGTATTGCATAACCATCCATTCAGGACGGTTATTAATTCTTGAATTAGCATCGCGGAAAGCTTCTACCACACTCAAACGCTTTAAAGCATCTGCTTTACGTTGCTGGGAAGTTTCATTGGCAGCAGCATGACGCAAATGCGCGCTAAGACTGTCAAGATCAATGCGCTGTAATAAATCATGCACCGCTTCAGCACCCATTTTGGCAATAAACTTATTGGGATCATCATCGGGCAGATACTGGTTGTCTTTTGGCAAAGTATCCAAGATTTCCAGGTACTCTTCTTCAGTTAAAAGGTCACCTGTATTCAGGCTTTCTTTAACACCACCCTGTATAACTACATAGCGCTCGTAATAAACAATTGTTTCCAATTTTTTAGAACTAACACCCAGCAGGTAGCCAATTTTATTTGGTAAACTTTTAAAGTACCAGATATGTACAACCGGAACCACCAGTTTAATATGGCCCATTCTTTCCCTGCGCACTTTCTTCTCAGTTACTTCTACACCGCAGCGATCACATACGATACCTTTATAACGTATACGTTTGTACTTTCCGCAGGCACACTCATAATCCTTTACTGGTCCAAAAATTCTTTCGCAGAACAAACCGTCACGTTCTGGTTTGTAGGTACGATAGTTAATAGTTTCGGGCTTCAACACTTCACCAAAACTTCTTTCCAGGATACTATCCGGGGAAGCCAGACCGATAGTGATTTTAGAAAAAGTAAAAGTCGCTCTCTGACGATTGTTATCTTTTCTGATAGCCATATATTTTTAGCTTTTAGCTGTGAGCCTTTAGCTGTTAGCAACTGCTTTCAATTAAAGACGTTCAATTTTTTTTCTACCGAATTTGATTTGCCGCGTAAGCCAGTAGCCAAGCGCTAATAGCTGACTGCTTCTCTTACTCAAACTTCAAATCCAAACCTAATCCCCTGAGCTCATGAACCAATACATTGAATGATTCAGGAACACCCGGCCTTGGAATATTTTCACCCTTCACAATTGCTTCGTATGTTTTAGCACGTCCGATGATATCATCAGATTTAAGCGTCAGCAATTCCTGCAATATGTTGGATGCACCATAAGCTTCCAGTGCCCAAACCTCCATTTCTCCAAAACGCTGGCCTCCAAACTGTGCTTTACCACCCAAAGGCTGTTGCGTAATAAGACTGTATGGTCCGATAGAACGGGCATGCATTTTATCATCTACCATATGATGCAATTTGATAATATAAATGATACCGACTGTAGCTTTCTGGTGGAAGCGGTCACCCGTTTCACCATCATATAAGTAAGTGTGACCGTTTAATGGAATACCTGCCTCGTTACAATAATTGGCAATTTCATCTGTTGTGGCACCATCAAAAATCGGCGTTGCAAATTTCACTTTCAGCTTCTCACCTGCCCATCCAAGAATGGTTTCATATATCTGTCCAAGGTTCATACGACTCGGTACGCCCAATGGGTTCAGTACAATGTCAACTGGTGTTCCGTCTTCCAGGAAAGGCATATCTTCTGCACGTACAATTTTGGCAACAATACCTTTATTACCATGACGGCCCGCCATCTTATCACCTACTTTCAGTTTACGTTTTACAGCTAAATAAACTTTTGCAAGTTTCAATACACCCGCTGGTAATTCATCACCAATGGAAATATTGAATTTTTCTCTTTTATAACGTCCAAGTTCTTCATTGTACTTGATGCTGTAATTGTGCAGCAGTACGTTGATGAGCTCGTCCGTGGTGGCATCGCCTGTCCAACCCAATGGATTTACGTTCAGGTAGTCAATGGAAGCCAGGTTTTTTGCATTGAACCTTGCACCTTTGCCGATCTGCATTTCGCCAAAATTATTGCTTACCCCTGCAGAGCTGTACTCTTTCAGCAAGGTCTGCAATTTGTTCAGCAGCAATTCTTTTAAGTCTTCAGTATTCTTTTCGTGTACTTTTTCTAATTTTTCCAGTTGTGCTTTTTCACGAACCTTGGCATTCTTATCTTTCTTGGCGCGCTGGAATAGTTTTTTATTGATTACAACACCTTCCACACCATTGGGCGCTTTCAGTGAAGCATCTTTTGCATCACCGGCCTTATCACCAAAGATGGCACGCAACAGCTTTTCTTCCGGTGTAGGATCACTTTCACCCTTTGGAGTAATTTTTCCAATGATAATGTCTCCCTCTTTAACCGTAGCGCCGATGCGTATGATACCATTCTCATCCAAATCTTTGGTAGCTTCTTCAGATACGTTTGGTATATCAGGCGTCAGTTCTTCTTCACCCAGTTTGGTATCACGTACTTCCAGTTCATATTCAGAAATATGGATAGAAGTAAACAAGTCTTCACTTACCACTTTTTCGCTGATTACAATTGCATCCTCAAAGTTGTACCCCTTCCATGGCATGAACGCCACTTTCAGGTTACGGCCCAATGCCAACTCACTATCTTTTACAGCATATCCTTCACTTAAGAAATCATCTTTCTTTACACGTTGTCCTTTCTTTACAGCTGGTTTCTGGGAGATCGAAGTTTCCTGGTTGGTTTTAATAAACTTGGTCAGGTTATATATCTTCAAATCTTCTTCAAAACTTACCAGGCGATCAGTATCGTTTCTGTCATAACGAACATGAATTTCGTTACCATCCACATATTCAACCTGGCCTTCACCATCAGCAAGAATCTGCACCCTTGCATCGCGTGCTGCCTTTCCTTCCAAACCGGTACCAACAATCGGCACCTGCGGGCGAATAAGCGGTACTGCCTGGCGTTGCATGTTTGAACCCATCAGCGCACGGTTGGCATCATCATGTTCCAGGAACGGAATCAGTGAAGCACTCAACCCAACAATCTGGTTGGGCGCCACATCCATAAATTCCACTTCTTCTCTCTCAAGAATAGGGAAATCACCTGTCTGGCGGGAAACAATTTTTTGTTCAGCAAAATGTCCTTTATCATCCAGCGGCGTATTTGCCTGGGCTATTTTAGCACTGTCTTCTTCTTCTGCACTCAGGAATTCCAGCTCCTTCATGTTTACTTTGCCGTTCACCACTTTACGATACGGTGTTTCTATGAAACCCATTTCGTTGATCTTGGCATGTACACACAATGTTGATATCAAACCAATATTTGGTCCTTCCGGTGTTTCAATGGTACAAAGACGACCGTAGTGAGAATAATGTACGTCACGTACCTCAAAGCCTGCACGCTCACGGCTAAGACCACCTGGCCCGAGCGCTGATATACGGCGTTTGTGTGTTATTTCACTTAATGGATTTGTCTGGTCAAGAAACTGTGACAACTGCGATGTACCGAAGAATGAATTGATAACGGATGAAAGTGTTCTTGCATTGATCAAATCCACAGGGGTAAATACTTCATTGTCGCGAACGTTCATTCTTTCACGGATAGTTCTTGCCATACGTGCAAGACCTACACCAAACTGCGCATACAATTGTTCACCCACAGTACGTACACGACGGTTGCTCAGGTGATCAATATCATCAATATCTGCTTTGGCATTGGTAAGACGAACCAGGTATTTGATAATCTCAATCATATCCTCTTTGGTAAGAGTCTTATGATCAAGTGGCTGGTTAAGTCCAAGTTTGCGGTTAATCTTGTAGCGACCAACTTCCCCGAGATCATAACGCTTATCGCTAAAGAATAATTTATCAATGATACCGCGTGCAGTTTCATTATCAGGGGCATCAGCACCACGCAACTGGCGGTAGATATGCTGAACCGCTTCCAACTCACTGTTAGAAGTATCCTTATTTAAGGTATTGTAGATAATAGCGTAGTCACCGCCCACATCTTCTTTTTGCAGGAAAACGCTTTTCACGTCCATCTCTGCAATGGTTTCAATACCTTCTTCATCCAGAATGGTATCGCGTTCCATTACTATTTCATTACGCTCAATAGAAACCACTTCACCGGTATCTTCATCCACAAAATCCTCCACCCATGTTCTCAGCACGCGGGCAGCCAATTTTTTACCGATATGTTTTTCAAGTGATTTTTTATCCGTCTTTACTTCATCGGCCATACCAAACAATTCAAGAATGTCTTTGTCTGTTTCGTATCCGATAGAACGCAACAATGTAGTAACGGGGAATTTTTTCTTACGATCGATATATGCATACATGACGTTATTGATGTCTGTAGCAAATTCCATCCAGGCACCTTTAAAAGGAATAACCCTTGCAGAATATATCTTGGTGCCATTGGGATGAATGGACTGACCGAAGAATACACCGGGTGAACGGTGTAACTGGCTTACCACCACACGTTCTGCACCATTGATAACAAAAGTACCACGGGGAGTCATATAAGGAATATTGCCCAGGAACACATCCTGTACAATAGTCTGGAAATCTACGTGCTCCTCATCATTACAGCTCAAACGAAGTTTGGCTTTCAGGGGAACCGCATAGGTTAAACCACGTTCCATACATTCTTCGATGGTATAACGTGGCGGATCGATAAAGTAATCCAGGAACTCCAGCACGAAAATATTGCGGGTATCGGTGATGGGAAAATTTTCCTTAAACACCTTAAATAACCCTTCAATATTACGTTTATCCGGAGTAGTTTCTAACTGAAAATACTCTTTAAAAGATTGAATCTGAACTTCCAGTAAGTCAGGAGCGTCTGCTAAGTTTTTAATCTTACCAAAGTTGATCCTGCTTTGCAATTTTG
>JBDSOC010000084.1:0-26962 GCA_039915085.1 Chitinophagaceae bacterium | reverse complement strand
TTTCGAAGCACCTGGAACGCGCTTAGCGCTTTAGATCACTTTGATGGCTATTGGAACACTTTTTTTGTGGAAACCCTTACTGGGAGCGGGTTTTAAACGAAAAAAGCGCAATTATTCATTGCGCCTTAGTGACCCGGATTGGATTCAAACCAATGACCTACTGCTTAGAAGGCAGTTGCTCTATTCAACTGAGCTACCGGGCCTGATTTGACCGGGCGCGAAGATAATTTTTTTTAGGTTGTCAGCAAACTCAAAATCAGGCTAATTGACAATCAAAAGCCATGTTGGGGCAAAAACAGCTAAAAAGCCGCAAAAAAAGCCATGAACAGGTAAATTAGATGGAAACATGCATTCATTGTAGCGGTTAAGAGGTTGATGTCTCAAATCCATTCACTGCACAAAAAAGCGAAGCCGTAAATGACTTTGCTTTTAATTAAAAGGTACTATCTGCCGTACATTGGCCGCCACTAAAAAGCAGTCATAAATAACCGCCGGCATACCCTGCCCCACTCCTTTATAAGCATTAGCACTTATAAGAAAATACGGACATAATGCATGTTGAAATAATTGTATTACAAAGACGTTTCTCTCATAATAAAGGTTTACTACTTTAATATTCCATAACAATCGCCTTATAAAAATTGTGCTTGAAATCCTATGAAAACTCCCAGTTCTACTTTGCATAGTTCTATTTTTCCAGGGAAATGGCGCGGGTTAGTCATTTATGCGCTCGCTCTTTTTTTCTCACCGGCATTGCTCTCACAAAAACAAAATCCAAAATTCGATCACCTGGATATCAATTCAGGTCTTTCACAAAACAATGTGCTGTGTGTACTGCAGGATAGCCGGGGGTTTATGTGGTTTGGTACCAGGGACGGGCTTAACAGGTACGATGGTTATAAGTTTACACTTTACCGGAATGATGCAGCAAATGACCACAGCCTGAGCAACAATTTTATAACTGCCCTTACGGAAGACACGAAAGGAAATATGTGGGTGGCTACGAATGGCGGTGGCCTGAATAAGTACGATAGGGAAAAAGACCAATTCTCCCGGTATAAACACAACAGCAATAACCTCAATAGCATCTCAGGTGATTTGGTTACCTGCATAACCGAAGATTCCCGGGGAAATCTTTGGATTGGCACCAACAATGCAGGCCTGAACCTGTTAAATACGAACACCAACCAGTTTACACATTACACAGAAAATACCCGGGATCCAAAAAAACTCAACTGCAATTTTATACGCGCCGTTTTTGAAGATTACCAGCATAATATATGGGTAGGCACCTACGGCGGCGGCCTCAACCTGTTTGATCCTGCTACCGGCACATTTACCAGTTTCCGGCACAATAACCAGGATACTGCTTCCATCAGTTTTGATAAAGTGTACAGGATCTTTGCAGATAGCAAAAAACGTTTATGGATAGGTACAGACGGTGGCGGAATTAATTTGTATAATTATGAAACTAAAAAATTCCGCCAGTTTAAACACCAGGTAAATAATAGTAACAGCCTTCCGGCCAACTCTATTTATTCGCTCGGAGAGGATGAAGATGGATACTTATGGATTGGAACCGAAAACGGGGGGCTCAGTATATTTAATCCGGCCACAGAAATATTCAATAATTTTCTGCACGACGATTTTGATAACAGCAGCATCAGCACCAATTCATTGTATACCTCCTATAAAGATCACAAAGGAAATATGTGGGTTGGAACATTTTCCGGAGGGGTAGATTTTTTCAATAAAGACTATAGCAAGTTTGCACACTACAAACACAATACTAATCCTGCCAGTTTAAGTAACAATTTCGTGCTATGCATTAAAGAAGACAGTAAGAAAAGAATATGGATTGGAACAGATGGCGGCGGACTCGATTTATTTAACCAGCAAACCAGGAAATTTACCCACTATAAGCACCGGCAGGGTGATAAGAACAGCATTTGCGGCAATTATGTGCTGAATGTATGCGAAGACAGCAGGGGTAATATCTGGGTAGGCACCTGGGGCGATGGCTTAACTGTTTTCAACCCTGAAAAAAATACTTTTAAACATTTTAAAAATAATCCTTCCGACACAAACAGCCTGAATGGCAATAATGCATGGTGCATATTTGAGGATCACGATAAAAATATTTGGGTGGGTACGCATGGCACCGGTATGGATTTATATAACCCGGCAACAGAGACTTTTACTCACCATGTACACAGCAACCAGGAGCCGGCCAGTATCAGCAGTAATATTATTCACATGATTACCGAAGACGCAAAGGGTAACCTTTGGATAGCCACCGATGACGGGGGAATTAATATGTTTGATAAAAAGAATAATAAATTCTCTGCTTTTATTCATGATGATAAAAAGAATAGCATCAGCAACAACAGTGTTTCCACTGTTTATAAAGACAAAAAAGATAACTTATGGATTGGAACCATGAGAGGCCTTAATTATTTTGACACAAAAACACAACAGTTTACGGTGTATACTACTGCCAATGGTTTGCCAAATGATGCCACGTTCGGGATACTGGAAGACGAAAAAAATAACTTATGGGTCAGCACCAATAAAGGCATATCTGAATTTAACCTGCAAACCGGGAAATTTAAAAATTATGGCCCTGCCGATGGATTGCAGTCTTATGAGTTCAAGGACCATTCATTTTGCAAGGCCAGCAACGGGGCTATGTACTTTGGGGGAGTCAACGGCTTCAATGAATTTTTCCCTGACAAAGTAAAAGAAAATAGTTTTGACCCCCCGCTTGTACTTACCAATTTCCAGTTGTTTAATAAGAATGTGCCAATAGAGACAGACATCCATCAGCCATCACCGCTGAAAAAATCTATTATAGAAACAAAGGAAATCTCACTGCCATATGCAAGCTCTGTTATCTCATTTGAATTTGCTTCGCTGAATTTTACTGTGCCGGAAAAAAAGAAGTATGCTTATATGCTGCAGGGATTTGACAAGACCTGGAATGAAGTTGGCCTGGAGCGCAAGGCAACCTATACCAAATTGGATCCGGGACAATATGTATTTAAAGTGAGGGGCTTAACCAATGAAGGAAACTGGTCAAACAATATAGCTGAAGTAAAGCTTACCATTGTTCCACCTTTTTGGCTTACCTGGTGGTTTAAACTGGTTGTGGTTGCTATAGTTATTGGCAGTGCCATTACTTTTTACCGGGTTCGTATCAATCGTGTTAAAGCACACCAGAAAAAACTTGAAAAACAGGTGCGTGAAAGAACCGTACAATTGAATTCATCCATAGAAGAAGAAAAGAAATCACGCAAGGAAGCAGAGGAAGCCAACAAAGCCAAAAGCGTTTTCCTGGCAACCATGAGTCATGAAATACGCACACCCATGAATGGGATCATAGGCATGTCTTCCTTATTAGCTCAAACAGCACTTGACAGCGAACAGCGTAACTATACAGAAACCATCCAAACATGCGGAGAAAATTTATTGACGGTTATCAACGATATACTCGACTTCTCTAAAATTGAATCTGGTAAAATGGAACTGGAGGAAAAAGATTTTGATTTGCGCACCTGCGTAGAACAGGTGCTGGATGTTTTTGCCACCAAAGCCGCGCAGGAAGGATTGGATCTGATTTACCAGATTGATTATAATGTACCTGAACAAATTATTGGTGATGCTACACGGTTAAGACAAATATTATTAAACCTGGTAAGCAACGCCGTTAAATTTACACATAAGGGAGAGGTCTTTGTAAAAATCTGCCAGACTGTTGCAAAACCAAATGGTGAAACAGAATTGTGTTTTGAAATAAGAGATACGGGTATAGGTGTTCCCCCGGATAAACTGGAAAGGCTGTTTAAAGCCTTTTCACAGGTGGATTCTTCCACTACGCGTAAATATGGCGGTACCGGGCTGGGCCTGGTTATTTGTGAGAAACTGGTTGCACTGATGGGCGGCACCATCAAAGTTTCAAGTACGCAGGGCGTGGGATCTGTTTTTAGTTTCACTATTATTACAAAGCCAGGAACAAAAGCACTGCAAACTTATGTAATTGGCAGTATGACGCACCTGGAAGAAAAACGCATTCTTGTAGTGGATGATAATTTCACCAACAGAACTATACTTCGTGTACAATTGGCGCACTGGAAAATGCTGCCCGTACTGGCCTGTAGTGGTGAAGAAGCGCTGGATATTTTATCGAAACAACCAGGGTTTGACCTGGTGCTGACGGATATGCACATGCCGGAAATGGATGGATTGGATCTGACAAAAAGAATAAAAACATTATACCCTTTACTTCCTGTAATGTTACTTAGTTCACTGGGTAATGAACTTGATAAAAAGGATGCTGCGCTTTTCAGTTCCGTATTAACTAAACCTGTTAAGCAAAATACTTTATGCACCCATATTCTCAATAATTTCCGGACGGAAATAACGCCCGTAACAAAAGAGAGAAATATAAACACCGAATTGCCGGATAACCTGTCAAAAAGATTTCCGCTCCGCATACTTATAGCGGAGGATAATCCCATTAATCAGCAACTGGCGCTGATTGTGTTAACCAAAATGGGATATGAACCCGAAATAGCAGAAAACGGCAAAGAAGCAGTTGATAAACAGCAAAGGGATAACTATGATATAATTTTAATGGATGTGCAGATGCCTGAAATGGATGGACTGGAAGCTACCAGGAGTATCCGCAGCGGACTTAAAACACAACCCATAATAATTGCTATGACGGCTAATGCCATGCAGGACGATAAAGAAAATTGTTTGATTGCCGGTATGGATGATTACATAAGCAAACCTTTTAAACCGCATGAAATAGCCCTCATGCTGGAAAAGTGGGCATCCTGAAGAAAGCCAATAGCTATTAATTTTTAGCCCTTAGCATTACCGGATGGGCGAAACAAAAGGCCAAAAGCCGGGCGCTAACAGCTAATAGCTTTCCCATCCTATATTTGTTTCATGGATGTAAAAATTGAAGATGGCTGGAAGGAAATACTGAAACACGAATTCACCCGGCCTTATTTTTTGCAGATAGTTACTTTTTTGCGCACAGAAAAAATGGCGGGCAAAACCATTTATCCCCCGGGTTCACTTATTTTTAACGCATTTAATACTACTCCTTTTGACAATGTGAAAGTAGTATTGCTGGGCCAGGATCCCTATCATGGCAAAGGACAGGCACATGGATTATCATTCTCTGTACAAAATGGTGTACCGCCGCCCCCATCACTGGTAAATATTTTTAAAGAACTAAACACAGATACAGGTACCGCCATACCCAACCATGGCAATCTTACCCACTGGGCGCAACAGGGTGTACTGTTATTAAACGCATCGCTTACCGTACGCGCCAATGAACCCATGAGCCATGCAAAATGTGGCTGGGCAGCATTTACAGATGCAGTTATAAAAAAAATATCCGATCAGAAAAAACAGGTGGTATTTTTATTATGGGGAAAATTTGCCCAGGAAAAGCAGGTACTCATAGACGAAACAAAGCATTGCATATTAAAAGCGGCGCATCCTTCGCCTTTCTCCGCCTATAACGGTTTTTTTGGATGCCAGCATTTTTCCAAAACAAACGAATACCTGGTTAGCAACGGCATTGACCCAATAGACTGGAAATTGTAGAATAGGCTGTTAGCTGTTAGCAGGAAAAAATTACATACCTGCAAAACAAACCTTTGCTTTACATTAAAGCAGGAAGCATTCCGCGAAGAAACTAATGGCCAACAGCTAAAAACCAATAGCTGCTTTTCCCTACATTTGATCTATGAAGAATATTTTTGGACGGATATGGGCAACCTGGGGGCTTATCTGGTTTATTGTAACCATGCTTTTGTTTATGATACCCTTTATCATTATTTACTACCAGCCCGAACCAAAACGCACCTGCAACTTTATTTTTGTATCACGTATATGGATGGGTATTTATATGCCTTTGATTGGTTGCCCGGTCAGCATTAAAGGCAAAGAAAATTTTGCACCTGGCGAAAATTATATTGTTGTGAGTAACCACAACGCATTTATTGATGTGCCCGTTTCTTCTCCCGGCATACCCGGCGGCAATAAAACAATTGCAAAGGCAGAGCTTGCTAAAACACCCGTGTTTGGTATGCTGTATAAAATGGGCAGTGTACTGGTTGACAGGACAAGTGAAAGCAGCCGCCGCGAAAGTTTTACCAGCATGAAAAATATACTGGGTATGGGTTTGCACATGTGCATTTACCCGGAAGGTACCAGGAACAGAACGGATCAACCATTAAAACCTTTTCATGACGGCGCATTCAGGCTGGCTATTGCTACGCGTAAACCACTGATGCCTTCCTTAATATTCAACAGCCGGAAAGTAATGCCGGAGAAACCAGTATTTTCTTTATTTCCCCACCCAATGCGTTTTCATTTCTTACCCCCTGTAAAAATTACAGACGGAGAAACCGTAGAAAGTTTAAAAGAAAAATTGTTTGGAATAATGAGTGCGTACTACCTTAAGAATAATATCTGATGCCGGATTTTTAAATTTGAGATGGACTGAGCATCCCGCAATTAATTAAAAGAAATCCCGAAATCACTGTATCTCAAAAATCGGCAATTTCTAATAGGGTCCGTTATAAAAATACCTTGAGCGGTTGATTTTTAAGTCCCTCAGCAAACCTGATTTTGGACTAATGGTAATATTAAATCCTTTGCTATAACCTGAATATACATTAATAGACATTTGCCAGCAGTGCAGGTTTCTTGAAATAAATGCACTTATATTCTGCAAACCCGATCCATTGAAATCATAATAGGTACTCATCCCTACTTTCCATTGCGGTGTAAGGTTAAAATCACCACTGAGATTCAGGTTAGAATTAATGATCGTCTGGAAACTGCGGAGATCGCTTGCCAGCGCACGGTTAAAATTCAGTGAATAGGAAATATTTACCGACCAGTCAATATTAAAATCAGCAAATTCTGCCGGGTTATTTCTGATATAGCTTAACTGCGCCTGCTGTTCTTCCAGCGTTAAAGGCGCGGCATTACTTTGTGCCGAAGCAAATGCAGAGTTGGCAACAGAATCTGCTTTCTTGTCTTTGGGCTTACTTTTAAAAGAAGTGGAAATAGCTATATTACCTGTTGTTATTTTTCCAAGGTTGAACTTGCCGCCAGTCCACGCATATTTATTGATAGAACGGCCGGTAGAAGAATCCCGCTGGTAAGGATCAAGATTGGCACCTGCAGTAATATTTATCTTTTCAAATAAGGTACTGCGCAGGTAAAGTGAAATATTAGAAAGCTGAAAAGAATCAGACATAAAATTATAACTGCCGTTAAACCCAAAACCATCAATCAGCTTTATCTTCTTAATACCTGCATCGGTGGTATCTGTTTTAGATCGCACTTTCATCTCCAGGTTATTATCAAGTCCAAAACTTAATCCGCCAAATTTCTCCCGCGTAAGCGATCCATAAATACTGCCTTCGTAATAAGAAACATAGTTGTAGGCAGAATCACCCTTCCTGTTTATCTGTGGTTTGTAATAATCTTTTGATGCCAGTCCGGGGTTGTAGCTGGCGCTTACCGTAGGGCGCATCACGTGGCGGATGGCCATGATATGACTTGTCTTTTTAAACTCATGAAGACCAAAAAGGGCGGTGTTCAAACCAAGGCTGAAAGACACATCGCTGGAACGGTAGAAACCCTTTTTCACAATATTATCCAGTGTATCGGTGACAGGATTATATTTCCGTTCAATTCGCCTGGAGTACCAGTTCTCACGGTAAGATATACCCGGAGATATCTGGAAAGGTCCCAGTGCCGGCAGTGCAATTGTAATTGGCACGCTGTGCTGTGCACCCCACTGTGTTGTATCAAGCAAACGGCGGAAGCTGAACAAAGAATCGTAAAAAGACGCCTGGTTGGCAACATTGGTGTTTAAGCCAATGCCCAGTTTCTCATACCATTTTGGCGTGCCTACCATTTCTTTTTTCTGTAATGGATACAGGGTATTTACCGTAAAGCCGATAGTGGGCAAATTAAGACTCACCAGCCTGGTATTATTATTCTGGTTGTGGTTGGCCGTTACAGTAAGATTGTATTTATTGTTCCAGTTTTTTGAATAGGCAATAGAAGAACTTAACTGGTTCTGGTAATTGCGGGTAGAGTTGGTAGTGAGGTACTGGTTGAATTTTGTGGACCCCGCATTTACACTGGCAGAAAAAGATTGTCCCGGCCTTGCCTTACTGTCTACATTATGGTTCCAGGCAAGATTGAAACTCCTGTTGGAAGTAAACTCCCGGGTACCAAAATCACTGAGTATGCGGGTATTCTGGTAGCTGAATGTAAGCGAACCCTGGTATCGGTATTTGACCCTGTAGGTAGGCGTTATATTAAACCGGTATCCCCCATACGAATAAATATCGCCCCGCAGCATCACATCAACATAATCATTCAGTACTTTATAATAACCCCCGTTTTCAAGACCCACACCAAACTGTTCATTGGCAGTAAACTGGGGCGGCAGTAAACCAGAATGACGGCCGGTTGATAATGGAAAAAATCCAAAAGGCAGGTAAATGGGAATGGGTACACCTTCAAACTCCGGGTGAATGGGACCGGTAACCGCCAGTTTCTGGTTAACCAGTTTCATTCTTTTAGTACGGAAAGCGAAATGAGGCGTATCCAGGTCACAGGTAGTAAATGTGCCACGGAATGCGTAGTATTCATTTGCCGAATACTTTTTCATAGCATCAGCGTGTACAAACATTTCCTGTTGTGTTGTATAGCTATTTTTTGTTATCCCCTTCTGCGTTTTAAAATTAAAGACCAGGGTATCTACCAGCATATTATTCTCTCCCTGTTCAAATTTGGGCAATCCTACCCGTTTACCGGCCGTATCCAGGAAATAATAACCATATACGTTCTGGTTACCCTGGTCAAGGTTAATGATGCCGGCATTTAATTTTATGTCTTTATAATTTACTTTGGCTTCATTGTACAACCATATCTTTTTCTGCGGAACATCCATTACCATAGAATCGGTGGCAGCATATTCCACCGGTGCATCCAGGGAGTCTTTGGATACTTTTACATCAAAGGTATCTACTTTTTGAACCAGCTTTCCGGTTGTATCTTTAATGAGGGAAGAATCTTTGAGATTAGATGGCAGTGTGTCTTTTAAAGGTATGATTACAGGCACCGTATCTGCTGCATCTGTTAAATTGCTGTAAAAAACCGGCGTATGCGGATAATTTGATGCGCTGAACAACGTTATACTGCCGAGCAGTACCACAAGGGCTATGGCCACAATGTATTTTGAGTTACCTTTGGAATTGTTGTTCATGGTTACAATGAGGCAAAAATAACGCTTCACTCTATAAGATAATGTGAAGATTATCAAACCCCTAAAAAGTTTTTTATTGCATGATGAAAAGATTTTTTGTTTTATGTTGCGTTCTGGCATTATGTATTTCGCTATCAGCTTTCAGGCACAATAATAATAATGGGGGATCGGGCAAGTTGGCGGCTATTAAAACCGTTATTATAGACCCCGGCCATGGTGGATTGTATCCCGGTACACATGGTTTGATCTCTACAGAAAAAAATGTAACACTTGAAATTGCATTGAAATTGGGGGAAGCCATAAAGGAAGCATTTCCGGATGTTAAGGTGCTGTATACCCGTACTACGGATGCCTGTTCCGGCAATGCTACCAATCTCCGCGATGACTTGCAAAACAGGGCTAAAATTGCCAACGAATCCAAAGGCGATCTTTTCATCAGCATACATTGCAATGCCACACCACAACCTGCCGGTGGTTATTATTTAAAACGGGTGGTTGGTCACAGAAGAAAAACCGTTATGGTTGGCAAAGGCAGAAGAAAAAGAAAAAAGACGATAAACGAGCCCATTTATGAATCTTACTGGGTAAAAAATACAAGAATAGGTACAGAGACCTATGTCTGGAAAGCCTCTAAACTGGAAGATAAATTAAAAGCCATCAACCGCAATGATGAAACCTCTGGTGAAAATATTGAAGACAGTACCGCGGAATCATCTGCATTTGATTCTGATTCCCCGGAATGGGTTATACGCACCCAGCTATATGAAAAAAGATTTTTAGGAAACAGCATCCTGCTTTCCTCTATGGTGGAAGATGAATTTAAAAACAGTGGCAGGGTTAGCTATGGCGTAAAACAGCGCGACGTGGGTATACAGGTTCTACAGGCTACGGGTATGCCCAGTATACTGGTAGAAACCGGCTTTTTAACCAATAAAGAAGAAGAAGAATACCTCAACAGCAATAAGGGCCAGAACGAAGTGGTGATGAATATAGTAGAAGCCTTTAAAAAATATAAACAATCCATAGAAAGCAAGACTGGCTCCAGGGCAACTTCATCAGGTAAATAATGTAGAAAACAGCACCCGGCTTTTTGCATCAATACATCACCCTTTGTTGCACAAGCCTGTTTACCCCGCCATTTTTGTGTGTTCTCCATTTTTTAACGCCTACTTTTTACAGCGCTGCAACCTGTTTCGGTTACCCGCGCTTAATAGCATACAGTCCAAAGCTTTTTTTCGCCATTTTCCTGTAGGTTTGCAACAAATAAATTTACCGAACCCATTTATTCATAAATATCCTGTACATGAAAGTTTCTAATGAAACCAAAGTGGGTGCACTTGCAGCTGTATCCATTACATTACTGATTCTTGGTTTTAATTTTTTAAAGGGCAAAAATCTTCTTAGCAAATCCAATACAGAAATCTATGCTGTATTTCAAAAAGTAGACGGGCTCAATGTAGCCAACCCTGTTACTATAAATGGTCTCCAGGTTGGTAAAGTATATGAAATGCATGAAAAAGACAGGAATCTGAATGGTATTGTTGTGGCCATCAATCTGGAGAAAGACATAGACATACCTAAAAATTCATTTGCCAGCATCAGCGCAGACTTATTGGGTGCGGCTGCTGTATCCATTACAAGGGGAGATAGTAAAGACCTGATGAACAACGGCGATACCCTGCTCACCCAAAATACATCAGGTTTTATAGATGGCCTTAAAGCACAACTGAATCCTGCACTCAACTCTGTAAATGGTGCTGTTCTCAGCCTGGATTCTTTATTAAAAGTGATAGGCGCTTATTTTGACCCGGCTACTAAAAATAATTTTCACGCTATTATTGGTAACCTTACAGCAAGCTCTGTTGAATTACAAAAATTACTGAATGCACAAACAGGCACACTGGCCAAAGCATTGGGTAATGTAAATGTGTTTACCGCCAATCTTGCCAAAAACAATACTACCATAGATACTACACTGTCTAACCTGAGCAGGGCCAGTAATAAATTTGCCAACCTGAAGCTTGATGAAACACTCAGCAGTTTGCAAAACACGGTGAATGAACTAAAAGCTGTGGTAGCTAAAGCCAACAGTAAAGATGGTTCCATCGGTTTACTGTTAAATGATCCCAAATTGTATAGAAATTTAGAAAGCACCACCTACAAATTGAATATTTTGCTGGATGATTTCAGAACACATCCTAAACGTTATGTAAACGTAAGCGTGTTTGGAGGTAAAAAAGATAAGACCGGGGCACTTACCTCTCCGCTGCTGGATGATTCTACCAGTGACCCATTACCGAAAAAATAATTGATGCTAAAATTTCTTGCTGGTTGCTTTATAATTTTATCGGGCAATACACTTACTGTTTCCGCGCAGGATACACTTCACCGTATGCAGGCAGATACCATCAGCATTGTCAATCAAATCCATAGCGACCGGCTCCGTTTTCAGAAAATAGATTCTGTTACACAATTACAGATGCTGGCAGGCAATGTTGTTTTGCAGCAGGACAATACAAAGTTTTATTGTGACAGTGCCGTTATCAACAAACACCTGAACATACTGGAAGCTTTTGGTAAGGTACACATTAACGATGCAGACAGCATTCATACCTACGGCGAATACCTCATCTACCATATAGACACAAAAATAGCAGTTCTTAAAAAGAAAGTAAAGCTAACCGATGGCAAGGGTGTGTTAACTACAGACGAACTACAGTACGATACCAAAGCAAAAACCGGGGTGTATACAACGGGTGGAAAAATTGTAAACGGCACTACCACCATTACCAGTAAAGAAGCTACGTATTATGGTGATTTAAAAGATGTGTATTTTAAAAAAGATGTGAAGATGCGTGATCCGCAATATGATCTTGATACGGATTCGCTGCTGTATAATACAGAAACACAAATTGCAACTTTTATTACAAAGACCTATATAAAAGACAGTTCAGGAAATAATATTGTTACTACAGACGGTTATTATGATATGAAAAACCGGCGCGCCAGTTTTGGTAAACGCTCCATTATAAAAGATGGCAAAGGCATTACCGTTACCGGCGATGATATTCACACGGACGATTCAACCGGGCTGACAACCATTAGGGGAAATGCGGTCTATATTGATACCGTACAAAAAATATCTGTCCTTTCTAATGTATTTGATATAAATAAAAAGAAAAACACTTTTCTTGCTACACAGCATCCGCTGATGATCATTCAGCAGGACAAAGACTCACTGTATATAAGTGCCGACTCCATGTATTCTGCCAGGCTGGTTGATTTGAAAGACTCTGCTTATACAGACCTGCGCAAAGACACTATAAAAACAACCACCATTGTTGGCGGAAAAGATACCAGCGATATCCGTTTTTTCCAATGCTATCATCATGTACGGATATTTTCAGATTCGCTGCAGGCCGTTTGCGACAGCTTATTTTATTCGGCCCGTGATTCCGTTTTCCGCCTGTTTACTTCTCCTGTTCTCTGGGCCAGTAACAGCCAGGTAACCGGGGATACCATTTATCTTTTTACCAAAAATAAAAAAGCAGACAGGATGTATGCTTTTGAAAACAGCCTGGCCATTAATAAAACAGGTGGCAATATGTTTAACCAGATAAGCGGCAAAACACTGAACGGCTATTTCAAAAATGGGGAAATAGATTATATGCGTACGAAGGGTTCGCCGGCACAGAGTATCTATTACGCCAAAGATGAAAGCAACGCCATAGTGGGTGTCAACAATGCCAGCGGAGATGTTATTGATATGCGTTTTGAAAACAAGGAGCTCAAAAAAGTTGTTTTTATAAGAGATGTTACCGGCACCATGTATCCTTTTAAACAAACCCCTGCAGATAAAAAAACCCTGCGCAATTTTAAATGGCTCGATGATAAACGACCAAAGACAAAGTTTGAATTGTTTGAGAATTAAAAGGTAATTGCTGATTCGGGGATTTATTGATTTTGAGATTTCGGTTTCCAGTCAAATAAACCGGGATTAGCCCAGTTAACAAACCCTTTAAAGATTTCGGTAGTTTAAAGCGTCTGGCAATCACAAAATACCGCAATCGCAAAATCAGCAATTAACACGATTTTATATACGCTGCTGCCTTACCCGGCACTATTTTTTCGTTCTATAGATCTAAACATTACTACCATGCGCAAATTACTTCTGACTTTTTTTATATGCAGTGGTTTTGCCATCTCTTCACTGCAGGCCCAGGAATTTAACCAGGATTATAAATTAGGTTTGGGAATACGTTTTAGCAATGCCTCACCCACCCTTAGTAATTCGGTATCGGTAAAATATTTTTTTACTGAGAAAAGTGCCGTTGATGCATTGATTTCTTTTGGTGGAAGCCGTTTTGGTATTGGTGGTTTATACGAAGTGCATGCGCCGCTTAATGCTACAGCCGGTCTTAAATGGTATTATGGTGCCGGCGGTTATGTTGGTTTCCAGGATCATGATACCTATCTTGGACCAACCGGTATAATAGGACTTGATTATAAATTTCAGAACATTCCACTCAATCTTTCATTAGACTGGAAACCTGAACTTGATATTATACCGCGGATCAATTTTGTACCCGATGCATTTGGCCTTACCGCCCGTTTTACTATCCAATAAAAATTTACCTGCCAATATTCTAAAAACTTCTCCTTACCCGGGGAAGTTTTTTTATGCCCTCCTGTATTAAAATTTTGCGCGTATGCAGCATAATCGAATTAAAAAGTCTCTATATTTTGCAGGGTTTGTTTGTTTTTTGCGTCTTTTTGCGGCTTTTATTTAATATTGGCTTAGCTTTAAAAAAATAATATCCTGCGTACGCTTACCTCAAAAGCACCAAAAAAAATTCCTGTTTGCACAGGAAACAGTAAATGTTGAACCTGTACATAATCCTGGCCTATTGAACCCGTTTGCAGCATGCTGCACCACTTGTCATATATTAAAAAGTATTGTGCCTGTCGTAAATGGGCAGGTGAAACCAAGCTGTTGCTATTATGCTTAAAAAAGAACGCCAGGCTTTTATATTGCACCAGGTAAATCTTCATAATAAAGTTTTATCTGCCAGCCTGAGTGAAGAAATGAAAGTTTCAGAAGACACGGTGAGAAGAGATTTGCAGGAGTTAACAGAAGAAGGAAGAATTATAAAAGTACATGGTGGTGCGCTTTCACATTCATTTAATTATGCTGGTGGTCCTGTTGCTAAAATATATGCCCATGACCTGAAAAAAATTATAGCACAAAAAGCAGTGAGCCTTATTAAAGACGGCATGTTTGTACTTACAAGTGGTGGCACTACGATACTGGAAATTGCGAGGATACTCCCACCCCGGTTAAAAGCTACTTTTATTTCAGGAAGTGTGCCGGCCGTATTGGAATATTCGCAGCATCCTAATATTGAAGTAATAATTATTGGTGATAAAGTATCAAAAAATTCAAAGATTACGGTTGGCGGCGATGCCATTGCAAAAATAAAACAGATCAAAGCCGATTTATGCCTGATGGGTGTTAATTCTATCGATCCTGAACATGGCATTACAGACAACGACTGGGATGTGGTACAGGTAAAAAAAGCCATGATAGAATCTTCCCAGAAAACAATTTGCCTTTCCATTTCTGAAAAACTTAATTCATTTCAGCCGATACAAATTTGCAAAATCGGTGAAATCAACACCCTTGTTACCGAGCTTGAGCCCGGTAATGAATTACTGCAATCTTACCGGCTTGCCGGCATTGAAGTATTATAAAGAGCCATTGTCCTGTTGAAATAAAACGCTTTCATCAATATACCCTGAAACCACCAGCATCTTTGATTGATCAAACGAATTAAAACCAGCCAATAAAATATGCACTTTAAAGAGGATCCATTGTTTAATTAACAAATCCAATCCTGCCGGTGAAAGGCCGAGCCTTGCTTACGGACAGGTATAACGGGAATATAGATTTTTATAAAAAAACCAAAAAGTAAAAGTATGAGAAAATGGAAGCTTTTTAGTTTGTTCATGCTGGCTATGCTTGGCATGCTTACAAACAACCTGATGGCTCAAAGCGTTCCCTTTAGCGGAACTGTGCTTTCAGATGATGGTACACCGCTGGTGGGAGTAACCGTTACTGTCGTTGGCACAAGGCAAGCGGCTGTTACGGATAGCAAGGGCAAATTCACCCTTAGTGCGAAGACAGGCGCTACGCTGGATTTCAGCTACGTAGGCTATACCACACAAAGCATTAAAGCTACAGCTGGCATGGAAGTACGCTTATTAAAAGGAGCATCCGGCCAGATGGAAGATGTTGTTGTAACAGCGATGGGTATTAAAAAGGAAAGAAAGGCATTAGGATATGCTGTCTCCGATTTGAACGCAGAGGAATTGATGAAAAATAAAAATACCAATGTAATTAACTCACTGGCCGGTAAAGTGCCTGGCGTAAACATTACACAATTCAGCGGTTCGGCAGGTGCTGGTGCATCTATCACCATTCGTGGTGGTAACTCCACATCAGAGGGCAGACAGAATCAACCATTGTTTGTTATTGATGGTATTATATATGACAACTCCACTACAGTTACCGGCAATACAGGTACTGACGGTTTGAGCCGCAGCAACACAACTTTCTCAAATCGCATTATGGATGTCAACCCGGAAGATGTTGAAACCATGTCGGTGTTAAAAGGTGCCGCAGCAGCAGCTTTGTATGGTTCGCGGGCGGCTGACGGTGTGGTTATCATCACCACCAAAAAAGGAGCAGAAGGCGTTGTAAAGGTGAGTGTTACCAGTAAGGTCAGCACTTCCTCTGCAAATAAACTGCCTGAGGTGCAAACCCAATTTGGTCCCGGTTCCCTTGCCAGTAATGGCGTTTTAAATACTACTTCGTATAATTCCTGGGGACCAAAAATTCCGGCCGATAGTACGATATATGACAATATCGGCAACTTCTTCCGGCATGCCATTGTATATGATAATAACGTAAACGTATCCGGCGGTTCAAAGACCGGTTCTTTCTTCTTATCCGGTTCTAATTTCAAGCAAACAGGTATTGTTCCCAACACAGATTACAATAAAACCACCTTCCGCTTTAATGGCGAACAGAGATATGGCCGCCTGACTTTGAATGCAAATGTTGCCTACTCTATTGCCGATATCACCAGAACCTTAACTACTTCCGGATTGTATGCAAGTGGCGTTGGAAGTATGCAGTCATTGTACACCTTTCCACAAACGTATAATGTAAAAAATTATTTAAATCCTGATGGAACGCAACACCGGATATATGGTGGATCACTGCCTTTGGAAAGCGATATTGATAACCCTTACTGGATTATCAATAAAAACAAATTAACATCACAAACCAAGCGTATCACCGGAGGTATAAACGGCACTTATAAAATTGCAACCTGGTGGGATGTGATAGCACGTTTGGGGTATGACCAGTATGCAACCAATGACTATACTTTTATTTCCCCGGGTTCTGCATTGAGCCCCCTTTACCAGAGCGGACGTTTGAGTAAAGACCTGTACAACTATACCTACGTTACTACCACCGTGATGACTAATTTTCATAAAACATTTGGTGCTTTTGATACGCACCTGATGTTGGGAACTACGTCTGAAAACACGCAATCAGTAAGTCAAAACCATTGGGGATATAACTTTAGTACTCCCGGCACCGTCAGTCTTAATAGTATTTCCAACACGAATAAATTTTTTACTGACGGAACAACAAGAAGGCGTTTGGTAGGAGTTTACGGAGAAGCGGGCGTTTCTTATAAAAGCATTGCCTATCTTACTGTAACAGGACGCAACGATGGATCGTCAACACTGGCCGTACAAAACAACTCTTATTTTTATCCTTCTGTAAGCGGCTCCTTTGTTTTTACGGAATTGTTGCCCAGGAATAACATTCTTTCTTTCGGTAAAGTACGCGCAAGCTGGGCAAGAGTTGGTAAAGATGCGAATGCTTACGCTACCAACACTTATGTAAATCCCCCCATCAACATTGGATCTTTTGTTGGAATTGGCAACCAGTACGCTGCCGGTAATCCTGATTTGATACCTGAAATTCAGGACTCCTGGGAAGTAGGTGCAGAGCTTAGATTTTTGAAAGGCCGCATTGGTTTGGATTATACTTACTATCATAGCCAGACAAAGAACCAAATCGGGCAACCACGTTTGGCTCAATCCGGCGGGTTTATCTTCAGCACCCTCAATTCCGGCTCGGTAATTAATACGGGCATGGAAATAGCGGTTATCGGTAAACCAATAGTACAAAAGGATTTCCAATGGGATGTAATGCTGAATTTTTCTTATAACAAAGGCAGACTTGGATCTTTCATTCCTGGTGTTGCTTATTTTTATCCGACAGACGCGCAATTCGGAACTATAAAAGCAGCGTCAATTCCCAACGGCGGTTATTTTCTTGGAATGACCGGTACGCCTTATTACCATCAACTCGATGCCAAAGGAGTTGAAATACCCAACGGCCCCTACCAGGTAGATCCTACCACCGGGTTCTATAAAGTGAACACCACGGGTACTGCGGTTGTAGGTAACCGTGAACCGGATTTTATCGGTGGCTTTAGCAACACGTTCCGTTACAAAAAACTTTCGTTGTCATTTTTGCTCGACATTCGTAAAGGCGGAGATATTTTTAATGGTACAGAGTATGCGCTGGTGGCAAATGGCTTAAGTAAAAAAACTTTGCTGAATGATCGTCAGTCGGTAACGGTAACGGGCGTTAGCAGCACTAACGGCGCTGATTTTAATCAAACCTATACTACAGGCCAGAATTATCTTATTGGTACTACAACATATGCCGGCGCGTATTTGGTTCAGCAATATTGGCAAAATTATGCAGCCAACTCTTATAACTTTATTACTTCAGTAAACTGGGTGAAGCTGAGATCGCTGTCATTAACCTATGACTTTTCCGGTATATTGAAGAGCACGAAAATTATCAAAGCCATTTCGGCAACAGCAGTAGGCACCAATTTGTTTACATGGACAAACTACAAAGGAATGGATCCTGAAGTAAGTGCTGCAGGCGGAACCGGAGGTTCGGGCTCTCAAGGTATTGATTACCTGGGCGTACCTGCAGTAAGAACTTTCACATTCGGGATAAATGTTTCTTTATAATCAATGAAAAAAAGTAAATCATGAAAAATTTAATATATATCATCTTAGGTGGCCTGTTAGTGCTGGGTTCCACCTCCTGCAAAAAGTGGCTGGCTGTTAATACAGACCCCGATAATCCAAATAACCAAAGCGTATTGGTTCAAAACCGGTTGCCCTGGATTGAACACTTCTACCAGTACACTTCGGGCGTTACCAATTATCGCACTTCATGCCAGGCAGGCGTTTATTATACTAACTCTGCCAGTCCCAATACATTTAGCACAACATGGCAATGCACCAATGCCAATTCAACCACTCCCTATCAGACATGGTTTGTAGAGGTATCTTCCAACCTGGTAGATATGTATAATACCGCCCAGAAACAAGGCGCCTATCATTATATGGCGGCGGCCGATGTGTTCCATGCACTGGGTTATATGCAAATGCTGGATTTGTATGGTGAAATGCCTTACACACAGGCAGGAACCGGTAATCCAAGTCCCAAGCCCGATGACGGTAAAACCATTTACAATGGATGTATGGCAAAATTGAATGAAGCCATCAGCCTGTTCAGCAAAACACAGGAAACAGGAGCACCCGCACTTGGTTCCGGGGATTTGTGGAGTGGTGGAGATGTAAGCAAATGGATAAAAATGTGCTGGGGATTAAAAGCACGCTACATGCTTAAACTATCAAAAAAGACAGATTTGTATAATGCGGATTCTATTTTATATTGTTTATCAAAAGGCCCGCAGTCTATTGCTGATAATATAATAGGGCCGGGTTTTAACAACAGTACGGTAACCGATTATTTGCTGGGAGATCCGGTGGTAACAAACGGCAACTTTGATTATGCAGCTTATGGCAGTTCCGTCCGTATTTCTCAATACTATTACAACCTGCTGACCAATATGCGTGGCTCCGCTGTAGAAGATCCCCGTATGACTAAAATTGTCCCGTCTTACATGACCGGTATTAAACTGGATGGAACTGGTAAAGTAACGTCTTATACCTGGACACGTTCACAAGGAGTGGATTCTTATGGCCCTTCAGCCCGGCTTTTGAAAGGGGGTGCTACTTCTGTTCAAACGCCGATTTATGCCGCTGCAAACACAAATCTGACATATACAATTACCAATGGAACGGATCTGGCAAATTTTATTGCTGCACAGGTTGCGTCAGGACGTCCTTATACAACCACCGGGAACACAGTAACAGTAACCTATAAAGCTGGTTCTATATTTATAAACAATACTAATTATGTGTATGCCGGGGATACAGCTTATGTAAACATGCGCAGCAGCGCTATTGCCACATCAGGCATACCTGCCCAGGGTCAAACAGATGTTAGCTGGTATCCTTCAGCTGCCGCATTTAATGCAGGTGCTGTTGCGTCTACGGGCTCGTTCCAGGTTCGCCCTGTTTCTGACCAGGAAATTTTGACTTTCCACGAAATGAATTTCATTAAGGCAGAAGTATACTTGAGGAAAGGAGACGCGGGTAATGCTTATACGGCATACCTGGCAGGTATCCAGGCGCATTTAAATATGATGCAGGCCAAGCTTACCTTATGGCAATCATCCGGCTATACCGCTACCAACCCTGATATGGCGCCTATGAATTCCGCAGCTATGAGCACTTACCTCACCAGTGCAGCAGTTGCAACGGCAGGAGGTCTTACCATGTCAGACATCATGCTGCAGAAATACATTGCCATGGGTTGCAGCATCGAAAACTGGAACGATATGCGCCGCTTTAACTTCAGTGCAGGCAATGTAGGTAGCTTTGGCGTGGTTTACCCTGGCTATCAACGCGGTCCTTTGTTTACAGGCCAGGCTCAGCTAACAGGCACTGCGCTAACAGATGTAAGATACTGGATGAGACGATGGGCGCTGCCACCAACCTATGAAATAAATTACAACTCTATCAATACACTTGCTTTAAATCCTCATGCCACCGATGTGAATATCTGGAGTATGCCCGTTTGGTGGGATTGCGCAACAGATGCTGAGTATACCGGATACCTTAAATAGTAATATGATAGATTTCGTTCGCGGTTATAACTGGCTGCAGAGACGTGATCCATATAGCCCGGGATGGTAATAATTTTAATATTATTTCATCAGGTATAAAAAAAATGAAGCCGCCCTAAAAGTAATTGGGGCGGCTTCTTACATGTTTTGCCGTTCACTAACATTAAAAAACGGCTAAATTTTGCAGGATTTCTTTTCTTTTTGCGGTTTTTTGCGGTTTTTATTTTAATATTGGGAATGCATTAACGTTTCCCTATTATCAAAAGTTAATCTCTACCCCTTCGAAAATTGTCTGAATCGTTTCAATTGCCTGTTTATTCACGCTTGTTTTATTACAGTCATACAAACCAAACAGCAGATGCTTAAAAAAGAACGCCAGGCATTTATACTGCACCAGGTAAACCTGCATAATAAAGTTTTATCTACCAGCCTGGGTGAGGAAATGAAAGTGTCTGAAGATACGGTAAGAAGGGATTTGCAGGAGCTGGCAGACGAAGGCTGGATCATTAAAGTACATGGTGGCGCCTTATCCCAGTCTTTTGGTTATGGCATCATACCCGAAATGAAAATATATGCGCATGATCTTAAAAAGATCATTGCACAAAAAGCAGTCAGCCTTATTAAAGACGGCATGTTTGTACTTACTACAGGCGGCACCACAATACTTGAAATAGCCAGGATGCTGCCACCGCAGTTAAAAGCTACTTTTATTTCCGGCAGCGTACCTGCTGTACTGGAGTATTCGCATCATCCCAATATTGAAGTAATACTCATTGGGGATAAAGTAAATAAAAATTCAAAGATTACAGTTGGCGGCGATGCCATTGCTAAAATAAAACAGATCAAAGCGGATCTATGCCTGATGGGTGTTAACTCTATAGACCCCGGCCATGGAATTACGGATAACGACTGGGATGTGGTACAGGTAAAAAAAGCAATGATTGAATCAGCTCAAAAAACGGTTTGCCTGTCCATCTCAGAAAAATTAAATACGTTTCAACCCATACAAATTTGCGAACTGAATAAAATACACATGCTCATTACTGAATTAAAACCGGACAATCTTTCACTTGACCCCTACCGTGAGGCAGGCATAAATATATTATAGCAATCCCTGTACCCCTGAAAAGTAACTGGCATTCAAATGGTTCATTTAAAATTAAAAATGATTTTTTATGAGAAAAGTACGCTGTTTTGCATTCCTCCCTGTTGTATTGTTTTTTCTGTGTCTTTCCGGAAAAGCGCAGGAAAAAACTGTTTCCGGCCTGGTAACCGGTGACGATTCTCTTCCCCTGCCAGGCGTAACCATTACTGTAACGGGCACAAAGAAAAGCACCATTACAAACAATGACGGAAAGTTTTCCATTGCTGCATCAAATGGCAATGTGCTTCACGTAACCTATGTTGGTTTTACGCCGCAGGATATTACCGTGGGTAATAATGATATGATCAGCATATTGCTGGATCGTGGAAAATCGGGCGCACTGGAAGATGTGGTAGTAGTTGGCTATGGAACCCAGCGCAAGGCTAATCTTACCGGCGCCGTAAGTACAGTAGATGTAAACAAAACATTTGGCAGCAAACCATTAACCGATCCGGCCAAGGCTTTGCAGGGTGTGGTACCCGGCTTAACCATTCAGTATGGAAATGGCGGGTTAACTGCGGGGGCATCCATTAATATCCGGGGTATTGGCTCTATCAATGGATCCAGCCGGCCTTTAATACTGGTTGATAATGTAGAGACACAAGACTTATCGATTATTAACCCCAATGATATAGAAAGCATCTCCGTATTAAAAGATGCGGCTTCCACTTCTATTTATGGAGCAAGGGCCGCTTTTGGTGTGGTGCTGATCAAAACAAAAACCGGGAAGAAAAACCAGAAGATGACAGTAAGCTATAACAATAACTTTTCATGGAATACGCCCACTATACTGCCCGATTTTGCAGACCCGGTAGCCGAATTAACAGGACTGAATGAAGCCGGTGTAAGAAGCGGGACTTCTTCCCCGGAAACATTTGGTATGAACCTGATAAAATTAAAAGATGGCATCATTAACTGGAAGAAAAATTATGCTGGCAAAAATGGCCTTGAAATGGTAAAAGGTGAAGACTGGAATATTGATCCTTCTGATGGCAGAACGTATTTTTATAAAGTATGGGACCCAAAAAAAGAAATGCTGAATAAATATACTTTTTCGCAACAGCATAATATAAGCGTACAGGGCGGCAGTGATAAACTCAGTTATTATTTGTCAGGAGGCTATAATTCTGATGGAGGTATTTTTAAAATGAACCCCGACAAGGTTGACAAATATAATTTTACGGTTGGCATAAATGCGAGCCCCACTAAATGGCTTGACATTAGTGTGAAAACGATGAACAGGAATTTCAATTATGATTTTCCGTATGGCTACCAGGATTACTGGTATTATTTCTGGCGCTGGGGTTCTTATTTTCCATATGGCACCAACCAGGGAAATTATTTCAGAACCAATTCAGCCTACATGGCTGGCGCAAGCAAATCCAATGTATCGGATAATTACCAGCGTGTTGATTTGGGTGCAACCATTAAAATAACACCGCATTTAAATATCAGGGCCGATTACAGTATTGTACGCGATAATGTATTGCGCCATGAAACAGGTGGCCCGGTTATGGCCTGGGACTTCTGGACAGCAGGATCACTTGCTCTGGCCGATATTGCCAGTACCGCTTCCAATGCCACTACCTACACAAGCGGCAGGTTAAAAACCAATACATTTAATGCGTATGCTACTTACCAGAATACATTTGCCAAAAATCATAACTTCAAGCTGATTGGTGGTGTGAATGCCGAAGATGATGAAACCATTAACTTCTCTGCTGCCAAAACCGGTTTACTGGATCAAACACAGGGAGAACTTACACTTACCTCTGGTAATGCCAATGTTGCGGGTACCGGTTCAGGAATCCTGGGATGGCCTACCAATGGCCATGGCAAACGTGCATTTGCAGGTTTTTTTGGAAGAATGAATTATGATTACAAAGGAAAATACCTGCTGGAAGTAAATGGCCGGTATGATGGCTCTTCTTATTTTCCCTTACAGGACAGGTGGGCATTTTTTCCTTCTGCTTCAGCCGGCTACCGGGTAAGTGAAGAACCGTTTTTTGAAAAGATAAAAGACGTTATTTCTGAATTTAAAATAAGGGGATCATATGGTGAATTGGGTAACCAGGATCTTGGTGGTATTTATTTTCTGCCCACTATGACCGGTACCACAGTAAATTGGTTAACGCCCTCCGGTACAGCGCTTACACCCAGCATCGGTCAGCCACTGGCCGTGGCACAATCGTTAAAATGGGAAAGGATCAATACGCTTGATTTCGGTACTGATTTGCGGATATTCCACAATCATATCGGGCTCAGCTTTGACTGGTACGAAAGAAATACAAAAGGTATGGTACAGTCAACCAGTGTCCCTTCAACATTCGGTACTGCAGGCCCGCGGATAAATGCGGGTAATTTCAGGGCAAGAGGATATGAAATCAGTGTAGATGCCAATTATGCGGTCAGCAAAGATCTGCGTTTGTATGGTACCCTGAGTTTCTGGGACAGTAAAACAGTATTTACAAAGTGGGATAATCCCAACAACTCAATCAGTACTGCTTTTAATTATATAGGAAAAACATATGGCGAAATATGGGGTTTCCAGACAAATGGTTTTTTTGCTTCTGCTGATGATGTTACCAAATCTGCTTCACAGAAAACATTGCAAAGCGGCAATTTTGTGTATGGACCCGGCGATATTAAGTTCGCAGATTTAAATGGAGATGGAAAAATTGATGGTGGAAAAGTTACATTGTCAGACCATGGCGATTTAAAAGTAATTGGTAATACACAACCACGGTACCAGTATAATGCAAGAATAGGTGGTGCCTGGAAAAATTTTGATGTGGATGTGTTTATACAAGGCGTGGGTAAACGCAGTTTATGGGGCATTGGTAATACCATTCTGCCCATGTACCAGGGACTGGATATTTTGTACGCCAACCAGCTGGACTATTGGAAACCGGATCATACTGATGCAAAGTATCCCGCACTCTTTCCAGGTAACGGCAGTGGCACTGTCGGTGGTATTTCAACCGGTGGCAATAATTTTTATCCGCAAACAGCTTATCTTTTAAACCTTGCCTATTGCCGTTTAAAAAACGTAACAGTGGGTTACTCTATATCCAACCGGTTACTGACAAGGTATAGCGTGGAAAAATTAAGAATATATTTCAGCGGGCAAAACCTGGCTACTATTTCAAATGTAGGCGCTCCCATAGATCCGGAATTATCAGATCCCAGCACTACCAGTTCATTCACCGGCCGTAACTGGCCTTTTAACCGAACGTATTCTTTTGGTGTACAGCTTACATTTTAAATAATCCTTTTATTCATCATTAATTTTTGAAATAATGAGAACGATTAAAAAATATTTACCGGTTATACTAATCATGTTTTTTACAGGTACGGCCTGTAAAAAATATGTGGACGTAACCAACCCGGACAGCCTGGTAGATCCCGGCTATTGGAAAAATGAAAACAGTGTGCGTACGTATGCATGGGAATTCTATAACATGTTCCTGGGTTATGGAAATGGTTCCGCCACCAATGGGGATTTTTATTTTCCTACACTGACCGATGACCAGGCAGCTTCCACGTTTACGCAATTTCCACAAACCACTGCCGCTTCCAATGGCGACTGGAGCTTTACCTATGTAAGGAAAGCCAATATTATGCTGGAAAGAATTGACGGGGTAGACATGCCGGCTGAAGCTAAAAACCACTGGAAGGGGATTGCGCACTTTTTCCGTGCGCTGCAATACTTCCGGCTGGTACAAAGCTTTGGGGGCGTTCCCTTTTATAATCATTCCCTTGAGCTGGGAGATTCTGTACTGGTATATAAACAAAGAGACAGTCGCCAGCTGGTGATGGACAGCGTATTGCAGGATATCAATTTTGCGGTAGCCAACCTGCGCCAGAAAGACCAGGACAATACCATTAATAAAGATGTGGCCAATGCATTAAAATCCAGGATATGTTTGTACGAAGGAACTTACCGGAAATATCATACGGAACTATCATTACCGGATGCAGATAAATACCTGCAGGGAGCAAAAGATGCTGCGCAGACTTTAATCAGCAGTAGCTCCTATGCGCTTTCTGCCAATTACCAGACAAATTATAATTCTGATAACCTGGCAGGCAATAAAGAAATCATCCTGTACAAAAGATACGAATCGGCTTTATTACAGCATTCACTGATTGCTTACAATTACAGCAGTACAGCCATGAATGGCCTTACCAAAGCAGCGGTAGAATCCTATCCTGCAATAGATGGATTACCCATCAGTCTTTCGCCACTTTACCAGGGCGATGCAGATATATTCAAAGTAATGGCCAACCGCGACAAAAGATTAAGGATTACCGTAGACAGTGTCTATTTGTATTATATCGGACATGTAAAAAACAGTCTTACTTCCAGTACAGGATACCGCCCTGCCAAGTTTTTACCTGATTCCAATAAATTAAAAACCATACCGACAGGCATCAATACCGGCATTACCGATGCGCCTTTATTCTGGCTGGCGGAAATCTACCTTAATTATGCAGAAGCTGCCGCTGAACTGGACCAGTTGGGCAAGTATACATTCACACAGGCCGATCTTGACTTAACCATTAATAAGCTGAGGCTAAGGGCTGGTGTTGCCAACCTTGGATATGCAGGAGGCCAGAATGTTTCCACCAACGGAACTCCTTTTGTTGACCCCAAAAAAGATGCAGATGTTACTTCGCTTATATGGGAAATAAGAAGAGAACGCCGTGTTGAATTAATGATGGATGGATTTCGCTTCCAGGATATTATGCGCTGGAAAAAAGGACAATACCTGAGCAGTACACTTAATCCTGATTCTTTTTTGGGAGCCAAGGTACCTGCTAACGGATCGGTGCGGTTGGATCCCAGTGGCTATATAATGCCTTATACGGCCGCGCAGCAAAGAGCATTTATAGATCCTAAATATTATTTATCGGCGATTCCTACCAGCCAAATCCTTTTGTATTCGCCTGCCATACAGGCTGGCATGCAGAACCCGGGCTGGTAAGGGATATTGAATTTGAGAAAGATTTTCCAACTCCCCGGCCGGTGTTTCACCGGCCGGAACCTGGCGAAGCATACGCGTGCCTTTGCTGGTGTTGTTACAAAAAAATAAACGCTAATGGATTGGCGCCGTATAGTTTTTTATTATTCATTCCGTTGAATAAACTATCTCCTGATGACAACAAAATATTTATCCATACTTATTTTACTGTTTTGTTTTTCTCAACTCCCCGGCTGGTGTCTCACCGGCCGGAACCTGGTGAGGCATACGCGTGCCTTTGCTGGTGTTGTCACCAACAAATTAATGTAAAGGGATTGGCGCCTTATATTTTTTTATTATTTATTCCGTTGAAGAAACTATCTCCTGATGA
>JBDSOC010000050.1:0-13863 GCA_039915085.1 Chitinophagaceae bacterium | reverse complement strand
TTGTATGTATGCATCATCCGCCTTACACCAATGGTACCCATGCCTCTAATAGCGAAACAGATCTGATGGCTATCAGGCAGAAGATAACACCCATACTTGAACGCTTTGGTGTTGATATCGTACTGGCAGGCCACAGCCATGTTTACGAAAGAACTTTCCTGGTAAAAGACCATACAGGATTGTCCACACCTTTTAATACTGCAGCAGTTGGTGCCGGTACACAGATCAGTACTTCCAGTGCCCGGTATGATGGTTCGGCAGGCAACGCAGCCTCATCCGATTTTAATGCAGCAACTACTTCCTGTCCTTATTTTACCATTGACAGTACTTATAAACACGGAACAGTATATGTGGTAGCTGGCTCTGCCGGACAGATAGGTGGCGGAACCAATACTAAATTCCCTGTCTGGTATTATAAAAACTACAGCGGCAGTACTGGTGGTGAAGTAGGTGCTTTGTTTCTTGAAGTACAGGACAACCGCATGGATGCAAAGTTTGTAGGCGCTGGTGGAACTGTACGTGATCAGTTCACTATTATGAAAGGCGTAAATAAAAAAACACTGGTGAATACAACTGTAAATAATCCTACAGTATTAACGGCATCCTGGGTAGGTGGTTATAACTGGTATACAACGCCTTTTCCGCCTTTCACCAGCCAAGGAACTTCACGCACCCTTTCTGTAACGCCGCTGGCAACAGGTTCTTTTACTTATTATGTAAATGACAGCCTCAGTCCTAAAACAACCTGCATAGCAGATACTTTTCAATTACAGGTTACTTCATCGCTGGCCGTTTCCGTTATTAATTACAATGCTTTTTTAAAGAATAAAAAAGTATTTGTAGACTGGACCACCACACAGGAAGTAAACAGTGATTATTTTACCATTGAAAGATCTTCCAACGGAAGGGATTATGAAATGATAATGGTAATATCCGGTAAAGGAGATTCCAATACACCTACCAACTATGAATTTATTGACAACGACCCATTGCCGGGAATCAGCTACTACCGGTTGACGGCAACTGATAAAGACGGCGATAAGAAAATTGCGGGAGTTAAATCTGTTAATAATATAGTTAACTCATTCAGCATGGTCATTCAACCCAACCCGGCAGTAAACAATGAAGTAAATACTGTTATACAAAGTGCAAAAAAACAAACCGTAAAAGTGAAAGTATATACAACTTCCGGAACAGAGGTGTACAGCAAACAAGTAGAAGTGCAGGCAGGTTCCAACCCATGGCGTTTTAACCTGGCCGGCGGTGTTTATATTATAAGTGCAGAAACACAGGATGGTACTAAAATGAATGAAAAAATAGTTGTAAAATAATTTGCCGGTATGTAAAAACTACAAATCCCTTTTAGTCACTTAGAAGGGATTTGTAGTTTTACACAATAAACGTCCATCCTGCCTTAATATGAGTATCGTTAAACCTCAGCTTTCAAAGACATGAAAAAAAAGCTAACCATAATAACAATTATTTGCTGCAGTATAGTATTGCTTTCGTTTTTTGCATCACCGCCTCTGACGCCAGTAGAAAAGTTAAAATCGTATTACAATGACAGGTTCCGCGATCTTTCCCTGCAAATAGATGTTCTGAAAAAATCGGTTGAGCAAGACCAGGATACAAAAAAAATACAGAAAAATTTTTTACAGGCAAGGCTGACTTATAAAAACCTGGAAATATTTCTTGAGTACTATTTTGAATTGGACGTAGCCAAATTTAATGGGCTTGCGGTTGATTTTATAGAAGAAGAAGACCCTACTGCTTATCAGGAACCACAGGGTTTCCAAATGATAGAAACCTTTATTTACCCGTCATATAATAAGATTAAGAAAAAAGATCTGCTTCATTATATTGATCAGCTTTCTGCTATTACAAACGGTCTCTCCAATAACAATGTTCTTTTTAACCCCGAAGATTTTGCCCTGGATGCCGTAATGGAAGAGCTGTACCGGATATTGTCATTGGGCATCAGTGGTTTTGATTCGCCCATTGCACAACTATCTATCCCCGAAGCAAAAGCATCGCTTGGCACGGTCCAATTTGTAGTGGAAACATACAGCGACAAATTTACAGAGGCCGGAGTGACAGACTATGATGAGATTATCCGTTTATTAAATGAAGCGAAAACATATCTTGATAAACATACCAATTTCAATAAGTTTGACAGGGCCGCATTTATTACAAGGTTTTTAAACCCGCTGTGCACACATATTGGCAGTGCCAAACTAAAATGCGGTTATAGCGATAACCCGGTCCGCTATACACTTATAAAAAAAATAAGCCATTTGTTCGAAGAAAATAGTTTAAACGTAAACAGGTATTTATATGATGACACTATTAACGATGTGCGTGTAGAACTGGGTAAAAAAATATTTTTTGACCCATTACTTTCTGCTAATGGAAAACGGGCCTGTGCGAGCTGCCACCAGCCCGGGAAATCATTTACAGATGGCTTACCCAAAGCATTACAGGTAGACGAACACGGTACGTTGCCGCGCAATACACCCTCTTTGTGGAATGCTTCCCTGCAGATGAACCTTTTTTACGATAGCCGGCAGAAAAGACTGGATGATGTGGTGATGGAGGTATTAAACAATGAACAGGAGATGAACATTGGCGCAGATAAAGCCGCTAAAAAATTAAATGAAAGCGCCGATTATATAGCATTATTTAAAATTGCGTACCCCTCTTCTAATATTGTGGTAACCGACCGGAAAATTGCCAATGCTATCGCCATGTACATCAGATCGCTGATTAGCTATAACGCAAGGTTTGACCAATACATGCGGGGAGATAAAAATAAAATGACTTCGAATGAAGTAAAAGGGTTTAATTTATTTATGGGCAAGGCAAAATGCGCTACCTGCCATTACGTACCGTTGTTTAATGGTTCGAAACCACCTACTTATTATTACCAGGAATCTGAAGTATTGGGTGTGCCTGCTACTACAGACACAGTACATCCGGTGCTGGACAGCGACCCGGGAAGAGCGGTGTCATTAAAGGTTGACTTTATGAAAAATGCATTCAAAACCCCCACCCTGCGCAATATTGAACTGTCGGCACCCTATATGCACAACGGCATTTATAAAACCCTGGAGGAAGTAATTGATTTTTATGACCGCGGCGGCGGCCAGGGGTTGGGCATAAGCATACCCAATCAAACATTACCGGCAGATAAATTACTATTGACCAAAAAGGAGAAAGTTCAGTTAAAGGCATTTTTAGCCACCTTAACTGATACCAGCGGCTACCAGCAGCACGCTCTAAAAAGATAGCCAAATACAAATCCCGCTTTTGTTATTGCAGCCCCAGGGTGGCATATCCAATCGTATGTTAATAATATAATTTGCCATTATATAAACCTTGCCTATTTTTAATTGACTCAATCTTGTTGCTATTCAATTAATTGTTGCAGATGAAAGCAAATTGTATAACCCCCTGTCTGCTGTCTCTGGTTTTTATTTTCAGTATTAATTTAGATGCACGTGCAGATACCACTTGTATCAAATTCGGCTCCATTTGGAAATTCCTTGATAGAGGTGTTGCCGCGCCAGCTACCTGGCGTGATATTTCATTTAACGACGCCGGCTGGAAAAGTGGTCCGGCAGAATTTGGATATGGCGCAAACAAAGAAAGAACCACGATTAATTTTGGGCCAAATCCCGCAGGTAAATACATTACTACGTATTTCAGGCATGCTATAACCATTACCGATGTTGCCGCTTACAGTGTTATCCGGTTAAATGCCTATATAGATGATGGTGCTGTAATTTATGTAAATGGTGTAGAAGTAGCCCGTATGAATATAACGGGCAAGCCCACCTATTCTACCCTCGCTGCACTGGCAGAAGAAAATGGAAATGCCATTTCATTCTTTGATATATCTGCTGCCAGTTTTATAACCGGCAAAAATATTATCGCCGTAGAAGTACACCAGGCAGGCACCACCAGTTCAGACCTTAGTTTTGATTTGGAAGCAATAGCAAAACCAGCACCTGTAACTACTGTTGACGGCAGCACGCAACTGCTGGCAGAACCGGTCATTACCCGCGGACCTTTTCTGCAAATGGTGAGTGGCACTGCTGTTACTGTAAAATGGACAACTGCTACCGGTAATACATCAAGAATAAAGTATGGTACAAACGAAAACATACTTAGTTCCACCATTATTGATCGTAAAAATGTAACGGAACATGAGATGCGGATAACAGGCCTGAAGCCGGATTCAAAATATTTTTATGCAATAGGCTCGCGCAATTCAATACTTAAGGGCAGCTACCGTAATTATTTTATTACTTCTCCTCCGGCAAATACGAAACGTAAAATACGCATCGGGATTTTTGGCGATCCCGGTACGGGTAATGCCATGCAAAAAAGTTCGAGGGACAATTACCTTTCAATAAAAGGTGGTTACAATAATTCAGAAATGGTGATTATGCTGGGAGATAACGCATACAGCAATGGCACAGAAGCCGAACACAACAGCAGGTTCTTTGATATTTATAACAACAATGTTTTTGATAACAATGTAATTTTTACGGTTCCCGGTAACCACGAATACGCAAACGACCAGGCACGGGCTATTGATCACAATATTCCTTACTACAATATTTTCACCGTACCCACTAATGCCGAGAGTGGCGGAACAGCGTCCGGCACCAATCATTATTATTCATACGACTACGGAAATATTCATTTTATCATGCTGGATTCTTATGGCATCGATGCGGGTAACCACCTGTATGATGATACGGCCAGTGGGCAACAAGCTGTATGGTTAAAAGCGGATTTAACAGCCAATGCAGGCAAACACAAATGGACCATTGTGTGCCTGCATCACCCACCCTACACAAATGGTACCCATATTTCTGATGCGGAGAAGGATCTTATTGCCATCAGAAGAAAAATTACACCTATACTTGAGCGATATGGTGTGGATGTAGTACTTGCCGGCCATAGCCACGTGTATGAAAGAAGCTTTCTTATTAAAGATCATATCGGCTTTTCTGATGCGTTTAATAAAGGCACTGTACCGGGTGGTATAGCACTTAGTCTTTCAAACGCACGGTATGATGGATCTCAGTCCAATAAGGCTTCTGCAGATACAAGTGCTTCCAGTTCATCCTGCCCTTACTTTACGATAGACAGCGTTTACAAACATGGAACTGTATACGTAGTAGCCGGTTCTGCCGGACAAGTAGGCGCCAATGGCACCAATACCTACCCGGTTTTTTATACGCGCAACCAGCACAACAGTATTGGTGGGGAAAGTGGTGCATTGTATCTTGAAATACAGGACAACAGGCTGGATGCAAAATTTGTTGGCAGCGGCGGCAATGTAAGAGATCAGTTTACGATTATGAAAGGCGTAAATAAAAAAACAATTATCAATGCTGGAATTAATACGCCTGCGCAATTAACTGCATCATGGATTGGCGCATACAACTGGCTTGCTGAGCCCGGTGCTCCGGCAATGGTACCCGGAAACCTTCGCACAACAGCCGTAAAACCCGCAATTGCAGGAAATTTTACTTATTATGTAAAAGACAGCCTCGGCCCGGAAACAACTTGCATCGCGGACACATTTACATTACAGGTTACATCAACCATTGCATCTTCCGTTACAAAATTTGATGCACTGTTAAAAGGTAAAAAAGTAGTGGTACAGTGGAGAACTTCAGCAGAAGTTAATAGTGATTTTTTTACTGTAGAACGTTCTTTCAATAAACGCGATTTTGAAGTAGTAATGGCAATAAACGCCAAAGGCAATAGCAACAACCCTACTCTGTACGAATTTATTGATAATACAGCGCCGAAACACACCAGCTATTACCGCCTGACGGTAACCGGTAAAAGTACGGGCCCGCAAATAGTTGGTATTAGAACAGCAATAAATGACGCTGACAAAACAGCCTCTGCAACTGATGGCAGCAGGCCCCATCCCTGAGATAATAAATAAAGCAGCGCAGGCGTAAACGTTTTCGCCGGCAGCTGCTCGTTGCAAAAGGTAAAAAGATGCATATTGATAAACCCTGCTCTTTTTCTCCATGTTCTCTTAGATTCTGTACCTTTGACGACATTGCAAAAAAATAACTATGCAGCCACAAGGACCCGTTCACACAAGACCCGTTATTGGCATTTCCTGCGGAGATATAAATGGCATCGGTATTGAGCTTATTATAAAATCACTGACAGATATCCGGCTGCTTGAATTGTGCACGCCGGTTGTTTTTGCGTCTAATAAGGTAATTAACTTCTACCGTAAATCTATCCCTGAGTTTAACTTCAATTACCAGAACACAAAAGAGCTCAACCGTGTTAGCCCCAAACAGGTAACTGTTGTTAATTGCTGGGAAGAAGAAATTCCTGTCAATCCGGGTACACTTAATGATCTGGGTGGCATTTATGCTATTAAATCGCTGACCGCTGCCAGCATAGCTTTAAAAGAAAAAAAGATTGACGGGCTGGTTACTGCACCTATCCATAAAAAAAATTCACAGACAGCAGAATTTAACTATACTGGTCATACACCCTATCTTAAAAATTTATTCAGTGCAAAAGATGTACTGATGCTGATGGTGGCAGACAACATGAAAGTTGGCCTTGTAACTGAACATATACCTGTAAGTGAAGTAGCAAAACATATAACAAGAGAAGCCATCATTTCCAAACTGGCTATTTTAAAAGACAGCCTGCAAAAAGATTTTGGCATTGATAAACCAAAAATTGCCGTATTGGGTTTAAACCCGCATGCAGGCGATGATGGCCTGGTAGGTAAAGAAGAAGAAGAAATTATTAAGCCCGCCATTAAAGATTTTAAACAAAGCAACAGTAATGTTATTGTATTTGGTCCTTACAGTGCCGATGCATTTTTTGCGCGCGGGCAGCATGAAAAATTTGATGCGGTGCTGGCAATGTACCATGACCAGGGCCTGATACCTTTCAAGTCATTGGCTAAAGGAGAAGGTGTAAATTATACTGCCGGACTGCAAGGTGTAAGAACATCTCCTGATCATGGAACTGCGTTTGATATTGCCGGCAAGAATAAAGCAGATACTGCGTCTTTTACAGCCGCTGTTTTTGCATGCATTGAAATTATTAAACAACGCAGCGAATACGAAGAGTACCATAAAAATCCGCTGAAGCGAATGAAAGATAAAATTCTTGCAGGTGCCGAAGATGAAAAAATTGACATTGAACTGGAAGGGAATTAGCGCGAAGAGCAAAGAAAGTGTTTGAAATAACCTCTTGTAGCTTTGCTGGCCCCGCACGGTAATTTTTCAACTACAATGCAACGATAAGTTGTTCCTCTTTTTTTCCGCTTATTCTTTTAGCTACTGAAATACTGAATCCGGTATTCCCTTATTAATCAAATAAGCACTATACGCAATTTCGATTTTGCCACGCTGATTCTGTGTTGCAGGTGTTTCCTTTTTTTTAGGGCTACCGTCATCATAGTCAAAAGTGACACCTTTGGGCAATTTATAATCCTGTGTATTGAAGGAAAAAATAATTTTATCAGGCAGGGCATACGCAGTGTATTTTCCATAACTCATTTCAAGTTCATTGGTACCGTTTTCACGGGTAGTGGTTTTGGCTTTCAGTATAAGCAGATTCTTTTCATCAATATACAATTTGGAAAGCACCACTTCACCGTTTTCATCCAGGGGCAATAATTTTACTATTTTAACAGGTGTTCCATTAACTTTATCTGTACCGCCATCCAATGCCTGGTATTCTCCGCTTAATAAATTATTCAGGCTGATGCTTACTGTGCCCTTCGGAACAAGCGATATACCTTTCTCGTTTTTGATTTTTATTTTACCCGGTTTTTTAAAATATACTTTTACCTGTGCAGCCGGCACTTTCATAAAACTTACGTTTGTTTTCATTTCGCCGCTGGCTTCATAATCATTCACCTTTTCTAATTTGGCTTTTACTTTTTGTACCAATGAAGCAGCGTCCTGTGCCTGGCTGCCAGATACTATAACCAGCAGTAGCAATGACAGCATACAAAAAAATCGTTTCATAATAATTACAGTTAACTAAGAATATCCTTTCTTTTAAATACAACAATGGCGGATCCGGTAAATAGAAAAATATACGCCAGCAATATCCCCATACTCCTTAATACCGCCGGCAAATTTTCTATGCTGCCTGGTATGCTGATACCTTCACTATCCGTCTTCAAATAAAAAAAACCTTTCCAGCCCAGCATATGAGAAGTAAATAGATAGGGTTTTATTGTTCTGTCGTAAAGCGGTATCTGCAATTCGGACAAAATAGTAAATACAATAACAATGCTGATCGTTGAGACAATAGGACCAATTGAATTATCAGCAAAAACAGATAATAAAAAAGCCAGGGCGGCAACCGTGGTTAACGCAACCGTCGCATACGCAAATGCCGCCAGGTACCGCCACATGACATCATTACGGCTGATAATTTCAATGGCATTGCTCCTGGCTACTATTAAATCATTGGTGCCAAATAAAACAATACTCAGTACCAGCGAGAGGAAAGCCATCCAGGCCAGTAATAAAGCGGTATAGATAACAGTGGCAGTAAACTTGGCAAGCATCAGCTGGGTACGGCTAACCGGTTTAGATACCAGCAAACGCAATGTGCCCATATTCGCTTCACCCGCTATTTCATCTCCTGCCACCAATGCTATCAGTAATGGTATATGTATTAATAAGAGATTAAGAATTACAAAGCATACAAAATAGCCATTTAAAATAGTGCCATAAGGTATATCAAGCGTATCTTTTAAACTGCCCAGTATAAATTCAATATAGGATTGCCCGTCAAACTTCAAAGCCACCTGCACAATGATTACCATAGCTGCTATAGCGCCAAAGCTGATATAGGTTCTGGGTTTACGGAATATTTTAAAGAGTTCAATTTGTAAAAGCTGCCACATGCTGATTGGTACCTGTTAAGGATAAAAAATATTTTTCCAGTGAATTACCTGGCTTAAAACCTGTCACTTCAATGTTCATATTCACTAAGTCCCTGTTTAATTGTGCCAGCTGATCTTTATGCAACTGCAGTACCAGTTGCCCGGCATTTACCTGTTGCAAATTAGCAGCCCAGCTGCTTTGTTTTATTTTCTCTGCTGACGATTCAGCATCGCTTACTTCTACCTCCACAATTGTTTTGGAGGGATCAAATAATTCATTCACGCTTCCTTCAATTATTTTTTTGCCTTTGTCAATAATCAGCATACGGGTAGCAATCTGCTCCATCTCATTTAAAAGGTGTGATGATACCAGTACTGTTTTTTTTAGGTGCCTGCTCAGGTGCATAATCAGATTGCGCATGTCCGCAATGCCCTGTGGGTCGAGACCATTAACAGGCTCGTCAAGAATAACCAGTTGCGGATTATGTATAAGCGCTATTGCAATACCAAGCCGCTGTTTCATACCCTGGGAATAAGTTTTTACCTTGCTGCCTGCGCGTTCTGCCAGCCCTACCATTTCCAATTGCTCCATAAGTTGTTTACGTTGTATGCGCAGGCCACTCATTTTTGCAAACAACAAAAGATTCTCATATGCAGAAAGATATTTATATAAATCGGGGCGCTCAATTACGGCTCCTACCTGACGGAGAATTTCTTTCCGGTGCGTACGCAGGTTCATGCCAAAAAGTTCTATTTCTCCGGCGGATGGCCGGACTAAAGTGAGTAACATGCGGATGGTAGTAGATTTTCCCGCGCCATTCTGGCCTAAAAAACCATACACATCTGCTTCCTGAACGGTAAATGAAAGATCAGTTACTGCGTTTACATCACTGAACTGCTTACTGAGATGGGATACGTTTATAACATCCATGATTAAAATAGTGAATGCAAGTTACAGGCTAATCGCAAGCTGTAAAATATTTTGCTGTTAAAAACAAAGGAAACAGCGCAACTGTAATATTTAAACAGGTGATAAAGCGGGCCATAAAGTATAGTAGTTTTCCTTTACCCAGCAAATACCCTAAATGTGGCATCAACGAAGCATATAAAAAAAAATTGTGCAATTAACTTGCATACTTCAAATGCAGTGATTACATTTACTCTCACATCCTTCGAAAATCCACTCCTGCAACGCTTTTGGCGCCTGCAACCAATTCCCTAAAGCCTCCATCTTACCGATCTGCCTATAAAAACAACTGTCTTATTTCCAATTATTGTGCCCTGCACTGACTCCTGAAAAAACCTCACAAAAAAGAAAGAATTACTTTTCACATAAGCTTGTCCCCTCCTGCGAAAATAACCCATTGATGCGACGCATCAAACCTGTGCCGATTTATTATTGTTAACCTTCTGAAACGTACAAAAAATGAAACGTATCATTACTCTCTTTGCAACAGTTTTTGCAGTAACCGGGGTTTTCGCTCAAACCAATGAAAATTTTAACAGTCGTCCCGAAGCAGACATTTCACATGTAAAAGAATTTTTACAAACCCATTGCTGGCAGTTCCATGATTTTGATATAAACAATGGCTGGGACCCAGCCATTGAGGGAGACGGGGCCATGGTATCAAATGCAACCGCCACCTTCTCGCAGAATTCAGGTATCTATTCGCCGCAAATATCATCCAGCGGATTACTTAGGGTTGCCTTTAAATATAAATTCAGTGCAATGGTTACAGACCGCCGCTGGATTAATATTTATATAACTGATGGCAATAACAATATTATGGGAGCTGCTCTTGATAATATAGAACTGACAGGAGATAACAATACTACTGTTTACACCTATGACAAAGAACTGGCCGTGGGTGGTTCAGGATGCTACAAAATTTATATAAATTACCAGGGTATTGACGGCGATAACCGTATAGCTATTGATGAGTTAAGTATTGGCGGAACGGTTTGCTTTAACGGTGGTTGTAACCAATCCCCTGTTGCTGTGAACGATTTTATTGCCGGTGCTGCCGATCATACTGCAAGTGGAAATATCGTTGTACCCAATGACTACGATCCCGATGGTGATGTAATAACTTCGACACTGGTTACCAATTCACCTGATGGAAATGTTGTATTAACGACTTTTGGCACATTTACTTTTGCACCCAATCCGGGCTTCAAGGGTTTAACTACCAGTTTTACTTATATAGTATGCGATAATTTTGGATTATGTTCTGATGTGGCTACTGTATTAATTACTTTCCAGAGCCAGGGTGCTTTACCAGTTACCCTTACCGATTTCGGTGCCGCCTATTCTAATGACAAAGTAAATCTTAAATGGACTTCTACATTTGAACTGAACAATGACCATTATGACGTAGAACGCAGCACAGACGGTATAAGCTTTAAATCTGCCGGAACCGTAAAAGGGCTGGGCAATTCTTCTGTTAAACATGAATACCAGTTCAGCGATGATGTAAGCAAGAACGTGCTTAATAAAAATGACCTTTACTATCGTTTAAAACAAGTTGATCTGGATGGTAAATCATCTTATACCAAGGTGCTGGTGGTACGTGTTTACCGAACAAAAACCTTACAATCACTGAGCGTAACGCCTAACCCGGCTATTAATGATATCAGGGTAAATGTTCAGCTGAATGAAAATGCCTATATCGTTTTAAAAGTAGCTAACAGCAGTGGTATAGAAGTAATGCGTAAAACAAGCCGTGGAAGCAATGGTATAAATAACCTGACGCTGGAAGGCACCAGTCATCTGCAGGCAGGTGTATACTTCCTGGAAGTGATTGTAAACAGCAACGAGCGCATGATGGTTAAATTGATAAAGAATTAAAAATATCAGGTTTCTACAGAGGTAAAAAAATATCCCCTCCGGCAACGGGGGGGATTATTTTTTTTATGCATGAAACTCCGGGTTGGGCGCGGCAAAAAATACCCACGTCTGACCGCTTCACACTTCACACTTATTGCCTGAGGTAAGTCTGCAGATTTTTTACATATTCATCAAAAGCGGCAATGCCAACAGGTGTAATTTTGCAGACCGTTTGCGGGTAATTGTCTTTAAACTGTTTAGTAACGTCAATATAACCTGCTTCTTTCAGCTTATTTACCTGTACACTCAGGTTGCCGGCAGTGGCATTGGTTTTTTCTCTTATAAAAGTAAACTCCGCCTCTTTAACACTTATAAGAAGCGACATAACGGCAAGCCGAAGTTGTGAATGCAATATGGGATCAAGTTCTTTAAACACTTCGTATCATTATAATTTATACAGCTGCTTGTTGATGCCGGAAAGCAATCTTTGACGGGTCATAGTTATTATGCTAACAGATTTTGTTTTTTGTACCTGCTGCGCAACAGGTAGCCGGGTATTATCCAGGCAGCAATAACAGCAAGGGCCAGCAGTAAAATAATTAAATCATGCGGCAGAAAACCTGCTGCCACAGCTAAGACCCAACAACAGATACCACCTGTTACCAACGGCCTGAATTTTAAAATAATACCTGAAAGAAAAGTAGGCATACCATATAAAACCAGGATTATAATATTGGCCACATAATACTGCTGGGGTGGTAATTGCCTGCTGGTAAGGGTTCCGCACAGCAGCATCATTATTACAAAAGTTATCCATACATATCCTATGATCTCATCGGTGTAGGTTTTTACTACCCGCTTTTTATCTCTTCTGGCAGAATAAATAATCTGCACAATTAAAGCAAGCCAGGTAAGCATCCATACCAGGTAATGTTTTGCGTAATGCAGGTGCTGCAAAATAAATTGCGATACGCTGCAAATAAGTATTACCCAACCCCATAATAAATAAATAAAGCCATTCTCGCTGAACTGGTTTTTGGCTTTATTGATCATGGATTCAATAATGGCAAGACTCTCATGCTGCGTAATATTGTCTTCCTGCATACTGGTTTTGTTTAGGTATTAAATATAGCATTGTGTTACCGCTGTTAACAGTAACACAATGCACATTTTAATTACACAGTTTTTGTTTACTGGCACTGGGCCAGTTTATCTTCCGCCTGTTTCTGGCCCCAGGTGGGATATAATGGTTTGGGTTGCGCCGATTTAAAAAGCGCAATCGATTTTTCAAAAACAGGTTTTGCCTTGTCTTTTCCTCCTCCAAACTGTACAGGCGTACCAAACAGGCTCTCGCCCTGTAAATAATACAAACGCGGATTATTTGGATCCAGCTTCAGACCTGCCTGCAATGCTTCTGCAGCCTCCTTGCCATTTGTTTGCCAGCGGTTTTGAGGATCTACAATCATCTGCTGCGTAGCTGCCATGTTTTCAATCGCATACAATTCAGCATTTTTCTCAATCGCTTCTGCTTTTGTCAAAAATTTTTTAATTTGTTCAGCATTCGCATCTTTATCTTTTACATCAGGGCGCCAGCCAATCCAGGTTTGCGCTAATGCAGCATAATAATAAGGCAACCACTGTGTTTTTTCAGCATCCCCCACGCGTTCAAACGAAGCAGCAACATCCTGCAGATCACTTACTGTTTTTGCCGCATCCAGGGATGCAATATTTTTTTGCATTACAGCTGCATATTTGTCGCTTTGCGCAAATCCAGCAAATATTGCACTGCACAAAAGAAGAGAAAGCATACACCTTTTCATAATTGATAAATTTAAAATGATAATTGATTGTGTTTTAGTTATTATTATTTCTGTTTCCTGTTATTATAAATTGTTATTGATTGCATCCTGCGAGCGGTCTACGCCCCAGCTGATAAAGCATCCAACAAAATAAAAGCGGTTAGCAGTGGGCGTTACCGGTTGTTTTATCATACCGTTATATGAATAATTATACCCGTATACAGCATTGTACCCAAGTATATTGCTGATACTGGCAAACCATACCACAAAAGCTTTGGCATTGGTTTTACCTACAGATGGAACATATTCCATACTGAAATTAA